>CAUPXP010000006.1:0-87953 GCA_963515455.1 Streptococcus mitis
AAAGGAAATAAAATATGGATATCAAATCAGAAGTTATCGAAATTATTGATGAGTTATTTATGGAAGATGTTTCTGACATGATGGATGAAGATCTTTTTGATGCAGGTGTCTTGGATAGTATGGGAACGGTTGAATTGATTGTGGAGATTGAGAACCGTTTTGACATTCGTGTCCCTGTAACAGAGTTTGGTCGCGACGACTGGAATACAGCCAATAAAATCATAGCTGGTATTATGGAGCTACAAAATGCTTAAACGCTTATGGATGATCTTCGGACCGGTCTTGATAGCTGGTTTGTTGGTTTTTCTGCTCATTTTCTTTTATCCTACTGAGATGCGTCATAATCTAGGAGCTGAAAAGCGTTCAGCAGTGGCTACTACTATCGATAGTTTTAAGGAGCGAAGTCAAAAGGTCAGGGCGCTATCTGATCCAAATATGCGTTTTGTTCCCTTCTTTGGCTCCAGTGAATGGCTTCGTTTTGACGGTGCTCATCCTGCGGTATTAGCTGAGAAATACAATCGCTCCTACCGTCCTTATCTTTTAGGACAGAGGGGAGCTGCATCGCTTAACCAGTATTTTGGAATGCAACAGATGTTGCCACAACTGGAGAATAAACAAGTTGTGTATGTTATCTCACCTCAGTGGTTCAGTAAAAATGGCTATGAGCCAGCAGCCTTCCAGCAGTATTTTAATGGAGACCAGTTGACCAGTTTTCTGGAACATCAATCTGGAGATCAGGCTAGCCAATATGCGGCGACTCGCTTACTACAGCAGTTTCCTAACGTAGCTATGAAGGATTTGGTTCAGAAGTTGGCAAGTAAAGAAGAATTGTCGACGGCAGACAATGAAATGATTGAATTATTGGCTCGGTTTAATGAACGCCAAGCTTCCTTTTTTGGTCAGTTTTCGGTTAGAGGCTATGTCAATTATGATAAACATGTAGTTAAGTATTTAAAGACCTTGCCAGACCAGTTTTCCTATCAAGCCATAGAAGATATTGTTAAAGCAGATGCTGAAAAGAATACTTCCAATAATGATCTGGGAATGGAGAATGATTTCTATAATAAGCAGATCAAGAAGGATTTGAAGAAATTAAAGGATTCTCAGAAAAACTTTACCTACCTTAAATCACCGGAGTATAATGACCTGCAGTTGGTGTTAACCCAGTTTTCTAAATCTAAGGTAAACCCGATTTTTATCATTCCACCTGTTAATAAAAAATGGATGGACTATGCTGGTCTACGAGAGGATATGTACCAACAAACGGTGCAGAAGATTCGCTACCAGTTAGAAAGTCAAGGTTTTACCAATATAGCAGATTTTTCTAAGGACGGCGGGGAGCCTTTCTTTATGAAAGACACCATTCACCTTGGTTGGTTGGGTTGGTTGGCTTTTGACAAGGCAGTTGATCCTTTCCTATCCAATCCCACACCAGCTCCGACTTACCATCTGAATGAGCGCTTTTTCAGCAAAGACTGGGCGACTTATGATGGAGATATCAAGGAATTTCAATAGATAATAGTATGGAAGAGTTCAAGAATGAAGCTGATTTTTACGTTTTTTCTTGACTCTTTTTTTGCTTGTGATATAATTAACTGGTAAACAAAATTCTACAGAATAGTATTTTTCTCTTAAAAAAGAGAAGTTCAAAAGGAAAGGAGTCAGATATGAGACAGCTAGCGAAGGATATCGATGCTTTTTTGAATGAGGTAATTTTGCAGGCAGAAAATCAGCATGAAATCCTAATAGGTCATTGTACTAGCGAGGTAGCTCTGACCAATACCCAGGAGCATATCCTCATGCTCTTGTCAGAGGAATCTTTAACAAATTCAGAATTGGCGCGTCGCCTCAATGTCAGTCAGGCAGCAGTTACCAAGGCCATTAAGTCTTTGGTCAAGGAAGGGATGTTGGAAACGTCTAAAGATCCTAAGGATGCGCGTGTGATTTTTTATCAGTTGACTGACTTGGCTCGTCCAATCGCTGAGGAGCATCATCATCACCATGAGCATACACTTTTAACCTATGAACAAGTGGCGACTCAGTTTACTCCAAATGAACAAAAAGTGATTCAGCGGTTTTTGACTGCTTTAGTAGGAGAAATCAAATAATGAGATACATTACGGTAGAGGATTTATCCTTCTATTATGATAAGGAGCCCGTTCTTGAACATATCAATTATAGTGTTGATAGTGGGGAGTTTGTTACCTTGACAGGGGAGAATGGGGCAGCTAAGACGACACTCATCAAGGCCAGTCTTGGTATCCTCCAACCACGCATAGGTAAGGTGACCATTTCAAAGACAAATACGCAGGGTAAGAAATTGAGAATAGCTTACCTTCCTCAACAGATTGCCAGTTTTAATGCAGGTTTTCCAAGTACGGTTTATGAATTTGTCAAGTCGGGTCGCTATCCGCGAAAAGGCTGGTTCCGTCGCTTGAATGCTCATGATGAGGAGCATATCAAGGCTAGTCTGGACTCAGTTGGCATGTGGGAACACCGAGATAAACGCTTGGGTTCTCTATCTGGGGGGCAAAAGCAACGAGCGGTGATTGCGCGTATGTTTGCTTCTGACCCAGATGTGTTTATCCTAGATGAGCCGACAACGGGGATGGATGCAGGAAGTAAAAATGAATTTTACGAACTCATGCATCACAGTGCCCACCATCACGGCAAGGCTGTTTTGATGATTACCCATGATCCTGAAGAAGTTAAGGACTATGCGGACCGCAATATTCATCTAGTCCGTAACCAAGACTCGCCATGGCGTTGTTTCAACGTTCATGAGAATGATCAGGAGGTAGGCCATGCTTAGTTTGTTATCTTATGACTTTATGCAACGTGCCTTTCTGGCTGTTATTGCCATGAGTCTTTTCTCGCCAGTATTGGGAACCTTCCTTATCTTGCGCCGTCAGAGTTTGATGAGTGATACCCTCAGCCACGTCTCGCTTTCGGGTGTAGCTTTTGGTCTAGTCCTAGGGATTTCTCCAACTGTTTCTACTATTGCCATTGTCTTGATTGCGGCAGTCTTCCTGGAGTATCTCCGTACGGTTTATAAGAGCTTTATGGAAATCGGGACAGCTATCCTCATGTCAACAGGTCTGGCTGTTTCTCTGATTGTCATGAGCAAGGGGAAAAGCTCTAGTTCTATGAGTTTGGACCAGTATCTTTTTGGTTCCATCGTGACGATCAGTGAGGAGCAGGTGCTTTCCCTCTTTGTCATTGCGGCGGTTGTCTTGATTTTGACATTCCTCTTCCTTCGTCCAATGTATATTCTGACCTTTGATGAGGATACGGCCTTTGTGGATGGCTTGCCCGTTCGTACCATGTCTATTCTTTTTAACATGGTGACAGGGGTGGCCATTGCCCTTATGATTCCTGCTGCGGGAGCTCTTCTGGTATCGACCATTATGGTCTTGCCAGCTAGTATTGCCCTGCGTCTGGGGAAAAATTTTAAATCGGTTATGCTGCTTGCCAGTGCTATTGGATTTTTGGGAATGGTGGCAGGACTTTACATTTCCTACTATGCAGAAACACCTGCAAGTGCAAGTATTACTATTATTTTTGTAACTGTTTTCTTGCTAATTAGTTTAGTAAGACGTTTTATCAAATAGGAGACTAAGATGAAAAAAATTAGCTTATTACTAGCCAGTCTATGTGCCTTGTTTTTAGTGGCTTGTTCCAATCAAAAACAGGCAGATGGCAAACTCAATATCGTGACAACCTTTTACCCTGTCTATGAATTTACCAAGCAAGTCGCAGGAGATACTGCTAATGTAGAACTCCTCATCGGTGCTGGTACAGAACCCCATGAATATGAACCGTCTGCCAAGGCAGTTGCCAAAATCCAAGACGCAGACACCTTCGTTTATGAAAATGAAAACATGGAAACATGGGTACCTAAATTGCTAGATACCTTGGATAAGAAAAAGGTGAAAACCATCAAGGCGACAGGTGATATGTTGCTCTTGCCAGGTGGTGAGGAAGAAGAGGGAGACCATGACCATGGAGAAGAAGGCCATCACCATGAGTTTGACCCCCATGTTTGGTTATCACCAGTCCGTGCCATTAAACTAGTAGAGCATATCCGCGACAGCTTGTCAGCAGATTATCCTGATAAAAAAGAGACCTTTGAGAAGAATGCGGCTGCTTATATCGAAAAATTGCAATCCTTGGATAAGGCTTATACAGAAGGCTTGTCTCAAGCTAAACAAAAGAGCTTTGTGACTCAACACGCAGCCTTTAACTACCTTGCCTTGGACTATGGGCTCAAACAAGTCGCAATCTCAGGACTTTCTCCAGATGCAGAGCCATCAGCTGCACGTTTGGCAGAATTGACAGAGTACGTCAAGAGAAATAAAATTGCCTACATCTACTTTGAAGAAAATGCTTCACAAGCCCTTGCTAACACACTTTCAAAAGAGGCAGGTGTCAAAACAGATGTCCTCAATCCTTTAGAAAGTCTGACAGAAGAAGATACCAAGGCGGGAGAAAATTATATCTCTATCATGGAGAAAAACCTCAAAGCTTTGAAACAAACAACAGACCAAGAAGGTCCAGCTATCGAACCTGAAAAGGCAGAGGATACTAAGACAGTTCAAAATGGTTACTTTGAGGATGCAGATGTCAAGGATCGTACCTTGAGTGACTATGCAGGTAACTGGCAATCAGTTTATCCTTTCCTTGAAGATGGCACGTTTGATCAAGTCTTTGACTACAAGGCTAAGTTGACTGGTAAGATGACTCAGGCTGAGTACAAGGCCTACTATACAAAAGGCTATCAGACAGATGTGACTAAGATTAACATTACTGATAACACTATGGAATTTGTTCAAGGTGGACAAAGCAAGAAATATACTTATAAGTATGTTGGTAAGAAAATCTTAACTTACAAGAAAGGTAATCGTGGTGTGCGCTTCCTCTTTGAAGCGACAGATGCGGACGCTGGACAATTCAAGTATGTTCAGTTTAGTGACCACAATATCGCCCCAGTTAAGGCAGAACATTTCCATATCTTCTTTGGAGGCACAAGCCAAGAAGCCCTCTTTGAAGAAATGGACAACTGGCCAACCTACTATCCAGATAACCTATCTGGCCAAGAAATCGCCCAAGAAATGTTGGCGCATTGATGAGAAATCGACTAGTTCATAAGAGCTAGTCGGTTTTTTGATACTAGATGGCTGACTTCATTATAGATCTTTCAGAACTTTAAACAATAAATAAAACTCTTGAAATATCTGGATTTGTATGTTAGAATAATTTTATCGGATAAGGTTCATTAGAACACCAAATCCCTTAACTATGCCAGTAGTTAAGGGATTTTTTGACGTATCTTAGCGATTTAACGGGTGTTGATAGGCTAGTCATTCGGTCTACTTCTTACCATCTAGCCATTTGCAAACGAAATACAAGATGATTCCAGCTATGACGTCTGCTATAATAGTAAGAGCGAGCTCTGGGATAAGGCTCATTAGTTTCACCTCCTTTCACGAACCGTAAGGAACGTAATCGGTAACCGATGACAAAAATAGTATATCACATTAAATTTAGATCATCAACCTCACTTAATGCTTGAAATATTAGGACTTATATGCTAGAATGTAGTTAGTGTATAAGGTTCATTAGAACACCAAAGCCCCTAACTAGTGCGATAGTTAAGGGCTTTTTTACGTATCTTAGCGATTTAACGGGTGTTGATAGGCTAGTCATTCGGTCTACTTCTTACCATCTAGCCATTTGCAGACGAAATACAAGATAATTCCAGCTATAACATCTGCTATAATAGTAAGAGCAAGCTCTGGTATAAGGCTCATTAGTTTCACCTCCTCTCACGAACCCATAGGAACGTAATCGGTAACCGATGACAAAAGTATTATACCACACTAAATTTAGATCATCAACCTTACTTAATGCTTGAACTATTGTAGATTATATGCTAAAATGTAGTTAGTTGATAAGGTTCATTAGAACACCAAAGCCCTTAACTATTGCCGTAGTTAAGGGCTTTTTTGACGTATCTTAGCGATTTAACGGGTGTTTATAGGCTAGTCACTCGGTCTACTCCTTACTATCTAGCCATCTGCAGACGAAATACAAGATAATTCCAGCTATAACATCCGCTATAATAGTAAGAGCGAGCTCTATGATAAGGCTCATTAGTTTCACCTCCTCTCACGAACCCATAGGAACGTAATCGGTAACCGATGACAAAAATAGTATACCACAATAAATTTAGATCATCAAGGTCACTTAATTCTTGAAATATAGGGTCTAAGCGACAAAGTCTTGAAAATCAGAAAAACGCATAATATCAGGTGTGCAAAAACTTGATACTATGCGTTTTATTGTGGGAAGGTTTACTCCATTTTCTCCTGAAATTGAGTTTTTGTCCAGCCTCTGTTTTTAGAATTGCTAAGAAAATAATGTCATGTGGTGAATATTTGTAAATCAGTCAGCAGACAGAACGAATACTCTTCGAAAATCTCTTCACATCAAGTCAGCTTCGCCTTGCCGTGTCCATGGGGGACTTGACTTTGTCAGCTCCATATACAACCTCAAAACAGTGTTTCGAGCTGACTTGATCAATTTTCAAATCTGTACTTTGAGCAACCTGAGACTAGCTTCCTATTTGATTTTCATTGACTATCAGAAACCCATTCTCCATCAAATAATTCTACTGCGTCTAATAATTTTTGATCTGGCAAGGTGTCAGAAATAAAGGTTGTGTATTTGGAGAGGGGATTAATTTTAAAAAATCCAGTCTTGTAAAATTTAGAACTATCAATCAGTAAGATGGTTTCATGGGCTTTGTCAATAATATTCTTTTTTGAAATAGCTTGGCTGAGAGAAGCTTCATAAACATATTGGTCATCAATACCTCTTGCTGAACAAAATGCTAAATCGATATTAAAGTGATCTAATAAAGAATTTTCTTTATCATAGTTGACCACGGAACAGGATTGATGTTTGACCTCGCCAGATGTGATAAAGATTTTGGAGCTATCTCTAACAGTCTCAGATAGGGTTTGTGCTGTATGTAGACCATTTGTAAAAATAATTAGATTATCTAGTTCGGCGAGATGAGGACAGAGTTCGTAGACAGTCGTACTGGAATCAAGATAAATACACATGCCTGACCGAATAAAGTCTTTAGCGAGACTAGCGATTAGTCTTTTTTGCCGCGTACTTTCTCCTTCACGTATTTGATGAGAAAGTTCAATTGTGTTCATAGAGGACAGGGTCACGTATCCGTGCTTTCTTTTGATAAGACCTTGATTTTCTAAGAAAATTAAATCACGACGTAAGGTACTTGTGCTGGAGAAAGTGATTTCTGCCAGCTCTTTTACGGCAATTCTTTTTTTCTTTTTGATAATTTCAATCAATTCAAGTACACGTTCATCTTTTATCATAAGCTCCTCCTAATTTATCATTTCAACTATATTATAGCACAAATTGGAGGAATTTGAATTATTTTTATGAATATTGGGTTAACATTTGAATATTATTCAAGTAAGCGTTCACATATTGAAAAAATAAAACGTGGGGATTATAATAAAGTTAATCAAGGACGAAGAGAGAAGAAAAATGGAAGCGGTTTTAGCAATAGATTTAGGTGCGACTTCTGGAAGAGCAATCGTTGGTTACCTTTCTGAAAATAAACTAGTAATGGAAGAAATAAATCGCTTTTCTAATCTACCTATTAGAGTAAAAGGGCATTTATCTTGGGATGTTGACTTTCTACTAGCTAAAATTCTTGAAAGTATCCGCTTGGCTAATACTAGTTACAAGATTTTATCTATCGGTATTGACACATGGGGAGTTGATTTTGGACTGATTGATAATGAAGGTAAGCTGTTATCACAACCTGTTCATTATCGTGATGAAAGAACAAAGGGAGTGTTAAAGGAAATATCTGAAATTACTGAATTAGAAAAATTGTATTTTGAAACAGGAAATCAGATTATGGAGATAAATACCTTGTTTCAACTCTTTAAGACACGTCAAGAATCTCCTGACTCTTTCTATAAGACCAATAAGATTCTTTTAATGCCAGATTTATTTAATTATATGTTAACAGGTAAGTTTGCTACAGAAAAAAGCATTGCTTCAACAACTCAATTATTTGATCCTAGGATTCAAAAATGGAATCAGAATATCTTAAAACTATTTGAATTGGAGTCATCTTTACTTCCTGAAATTGTTTCAGAGGGAAATGTCCTTGGAAGGATAAAAGAGGAGTATGGTTTAGGCGATATTCCTGTTGTGAATGTTTGTAGTCATGATACAGCAAGCGCGATTGTCTCAGTACCTAAGACAGAAGATAGTTTGTTTATTTCATCAGGGACTTGGTCTTTGGTTGGAGTGGAGCTTTCTTCACCTGTTCTTAGTACCGAATCCTTCAGTTATGGATTTACAAATGAAGTCGGTAAAGATGGAGTGATTACATTTCTGAAGAATTGTACAGGGTTGTGGATCATAGAGGAACTAAGACGTTCATTTGAACGAAGAGGGAAAGCCTATTCTTTTGATGATATTAGGACAATGGTGGAGAAAGAAAAAGAAAATCTTCCTCTGATTTATACTGAATCAACTGAATTTGCAACAGAATCTGATATGTACAAGACTTTGACAGAATATCTAGCTTATCATCATGAAACTAGAGAGTGGACAGATGGACAACTATTTAAGATCGTTTATGAAAGCCTAGCTGAAACGTATAGGAAAACGATAGAGTTATTAGAAGGGCTAACTCATAAGTCTTATAAAAGGATATATGTGATTGGAGGAGGTGCTAGAGCTAGTTACTTTAATCAAATGATTGCTGATAGAACTGGTAAAGAGGTTCTTACAGGTTCGACTGAAGCTACAGCTGTGGGGAATATTTGTATACAGCTATTAAGTCAAGGTAAAATAAACGAGGATACAGGGTTAAAGGATATTATGACAAATATTACTGATACACAATATTATTATCCTCAGCTATCATAAACAAAAATAAAAAAACGGAGGTTTTGTCATGAACAAAAAAAGTCTTTTGAAATGCGCTGTTATCGGGTTAGTAGCTACCCTTGGTTTAGCAGCTTGTGGAACATCTAAGGATGCAAGCGGTGGAAGTTCTTCTGGTAAAGAAGTATTAGAATTTTATCATGGATATCATCATAGTGAAGATGAATGGCCTGTAGCTAAGACTATGCGAGATTTATATGATAAATTTGCAGAAGAACATAAAGATAGTGGTGTAGAATTTAAACCAATTCCTATAAATGGTGATTTGAAGGATGTAATGAATAACAAGGTTGCTAGTGGTGAATTTCCAGATGTGATTGACCTAGCAGGTAATGCAGTATCATTAGCTGCGATTGAACAAAAACTTGTTTTGGATTTGAAACCATATATCGATTCAAATAAGCTTGAAAAAAATGTTGGTTTGAACTATAAACAAAACCAAAAAGATGGAAAAATTTATACAGTTCACGAACAGTTATTTACAATGGGTTTGTGGTATAACAAGGATATATTTGCAAAAGCAGGTGCTAAAACACCTGATCAGTGGAATACTTGGGAAGATTTTACACAAGCAATGGCTACTGTGAGAAAGCAAGATGGAGTGTATGCATTTGGTGCTGGAGAACCATCTATTCGCTTGTTTAATACAGTCTTAGGAACCACAGAAAATGGGCGTAAATTATTAGACAAACCATTAACAAAAGAAGGAATCGAATCTAAAGAATTTGCAGATGCTTTGAAAATGGTTATGAAAGAGATTCAAGCTAATGGTTCTAAGAATGCTGGTGGCGATGCTAATGCTTATTCTAAAGACTTCCAAGAAGGTAAATCTGCAGTCTTCTTTAATGGTGTGTGGGCTTCTGGTGAGATGTCTAAGAACCCGAGTCTTGCACCTGGAATCTATCCTGCAGGTGTAGCAATTAGTTCTTCTGGAGGTGGTATCACTATCTCAAGTAAGATGTCTGAAGCTAAACAAAAACTAGCTCTTGAGTTTTTGAAATATATGACTAGCGATGATGTACAAAAAGTAATTTTTGAAAAAGTAGGAGCAAATCCTTCTAATGAAAATGTAAATGTAAAAGAACTTTCAGAAAAAAGTTCAGAAGCTACTACTAAAATTTTAGGACAAGCAATCACTCAAGTTAAGAATGCAAAAGTAGTTGTTCCAACTGTAAGTGATGTTTGGGGTGGCGATGTACACACAGCTATTATCAATGCATTGACAGAAAGTGCTGCTGAAAATGTAGATGTTGATCAAAAAGTGAAATCTACTCAAGATGTGTTGAAATCATTGATTGGTTAATTGTTTTAGGGAGTGGAAACGAAGCTCAGTTGGCACTGCCAACTGAGCTTGATTTTACTCATATATTTGAAAAAGGAGTTTGTTTATGGCACAAAAAGTTATGAGCCTACAAAATAGGAAGAATCAAAAAAGACGATTTATCTTTTTATTTCTTTTGCCAACGTTGATTTGTTTCTTTCTATTTTATTTTTATTCTGTAGTAACAATCTTTTTAACTTCATTTGCTAAATGGGATTATACAAATTTAAACACCCCTGAGTTTCTTGGATTTGATAAATTATTTGAAAATTATAGGTATGTTTTTAAAGAATACCCATTTTTTACAGAAGCTCTAATTAATTCTGTTCGTTGGGCTGTAATTGGTGTTATTATTCAAGTTCCTTTAGCTTTATCTGTTGCAATTACATTATCTAAGAAATTAAAAGGCTGGAAGATATCTAGAAATCTTTATATTGTACCAAGTATCATTTCTAGTGCTGCTATGGGATTGATTTTTCTTCAAATCTATAATCCAAACTATGGCGTTGTTAACCAAATTATTCATCTATTTAATCCATCGTTTAAAGATTCAGTACTGTTGACTCCAGGATTAAATATAGCTGCTATGACTGGCGCTTATATTTTCTTTGCAGGAGCATCAACCATTATGATTCTAGGGCAAATTTTTGCTATTCCAGAAGAAGTTCAAGAAGCTGCTATTTTAGACAATATTACTGGTTGGAGGAAAGAGTGGTATATTACGATTCCGATGATTAAGGGGACAATTAAAACTGTTTCAATTATGGCAGCAACTTCAGGATTTTTGCTCTATAACGAAGTATTCTTTTTGACAAATGGTGCTGCAGGAACAAAAAGTATCAGTTTTGTTATTCGAGAATTAGCGGTGGCTAGCTCACGAACTCAGTATGCTCGTGCAAATACAATTGGAGTTATACAAATCTTAGGTGGAATGTTGATTATCGTTTGTATTAATATTTTATTCAGAGAAAGAAAAAGACTGAAAGGTGGGAAATGATTATGAATACACATATAAATGGTATTAGTAAAAAAGGCAAAGTTCTTATATATGGTTATATGCTCCTTACCATTTTAATTTCCATTTTCCCTATTGCGTGGATCTTTTTATCATCATTAAAAGCAGATCCTATGAAAAATCCAGGTATTAGTTTACCAACTGACTTTACTCTTGATGGTTATATAAATGTTTTTACAAAACTTCATGTTTTCACTTACTTTTGGAATAGCTTTAAAGTAGTGTCTATATCAGTTATTATTAGCATTGTTATGATTTCCATGTCTTCATATGTTATTGCTAGGATGGAATTTAGAGGGAAGAAGTTAGTGACTTCTATGCTGTATTCTACTCTATTTATTCCAGCAACAGCTATGACTTTTCCAGTTTATAGATTAGTAAATGCGTTGGGGATTTATAATACCCCAGTTGCTCTAATTCTAGTCTACTCTTGTAGTGGAATTGCTATGAGTTTCTTCATTATAAAGAACTATTTTGAAATTATTCCAAAAGAATTGGAGGAGGCGGCAGAGATTGATGGTGCGACATATGCTCAAACTTTTTGGAAAGTGATGTTGCCAATTGCTAGACCTGGAATTTTAACAGCAGCAGTACTCGCCTTTATTAATAACTGGAATGAATATTATTGGGCATCTATGTTGGTGATTGATAAAAATGAATTAACAGTACCAGCATTACTAGGTCAATTTACTACAAGTTTCAATACTAATTATAATGGTCTTTTTTCAGCGATTGTTGTAATCGTATTACCACCAATCATTCTATTTGCATTTACAAGTAAATACTTTATTGAAGCTTTAGGAGGAGGAGCAGTAAAAGGATGAAACATACACTTGAAACTATCAATAGTAGAACTCAGTGGTTTAGAGAAGCAAGATTTGGGATGTTCATTCATTGGGGTTTATATTCTATTCCAGGAAAAGGGGAATGGATTCGTAGTCATCAGAAATTATCTATTGAAGATTATGAACCATATTTTCGAGCTTTTGATCCTAAGGAATATAACCCTAGAGAATGGGCTAAACAAGCAAAAGCTGCAGGGATGAAGTATATGGTTTTAACAGTTAAACATCATGATGGATTTTGTTTGTTTGATTCAAAATTTACAGATTATAAATCAACAAATACACCTGCAGGTAGAGATTTAGTTAAAGAATTTGTAGATGCCGTTCGAGCTGAAGGTTTAAAAGTAGGGTTATATTTTAGTTTGATTGACTGGTATCATCCTGATTTTCCTAAATATGCTGATCTAAATCATCCAATGAGAGGAAATGAAGCCTATCGAGATGAGAAAATTAACTTTGACCGTTATTTGGAGTATTTGCACAATCAAGTTAAAGAAATTGTAACTGGTTATGGTCAGATTGACATATTATGGTTTGATTATTCTTATGAAGACATGGTAGGTGAAAAATGGGGAGCTTCAAAATTAATAGACATGGTTCGTCATTATCAGCCAAACGTTATCGTAGATAATAGATTAGAAACATCAGGTGAAGGATTCGGAAGTATTGTTACAGATGAAATTACCTCTTATGCTGGAGATTTTGTTAGTCCAGAGCAAATTGTTCCTCACGAAGGTATTCGAAACTTTAAAGGTGAGCCTGTTCCTTGGGAACTTTGTCTAACTATGAATAACAATTGGGCTTATAATCCTACTGATTATCTATATAAGTCTAGTCAAACTTTGATAAGAAAGTTAGTTGAATGTGTTAGTAAAAACGGGAATATGATTCTTAATGTAGGCCCAGATGCTTTGGGAAGAATTAATGATCCAAGTAAGAAAATATTAGATGATTTTCATCAATGGATGTCTCGAAATGGTGAGGCAATTTATGGATGTAGTGGAGATGAAAATTTACCAAAACCAGATTGGGGATACTATACTCGTAACGGAAATACGGTTTATGCTCATGTATTTGAACAACCTATAGGTCCGTTAGCTCTTCTTGGTATTAGTAAAGAAAACGTAAAAAGAATGAGCTTTCTTCATGATGGAAGTGAGGTGAAAATTTCAGAAAGCTGGACGACCAATGCCTATAAAGGAATTTGTTTTGCACAGTTTGGAGAAGTTCCTCATTTTACCTATCCATTACCAGACTTGATTGATAGCGTAATAAAAATTGAGTTGAGAGAGTAGTTTATATGAAAATTGAAAATAAAAATGTAAGACGTAATTTCTTTTGGGTAGATGGTCGATTTTATACTACTGATATCGTAAACAAACGGGCAGGAGTAATGATAAAAAATGTTTCGAAAGAGGAATTTACCATTACATTGGAGAATGGTATAAAACTTTCTTCAAATCATTTTTCAGCAATCGTTAGGGAAGAGGGAGATAAGCGGATTGAGGTTTCTTTTGTTTATCCTTCCATTCGTTTACGTTTAATCTTTGAATCGAGGGATGATGTTCTTTCGAAACAATTAGTTTTAGAATCTTCTACTGAAGTTATTAAATCTGTAGAGGTAGAGAGTTTTGAGTTTGAAACAGAAGACCATATTTTCTATCCTAAAAGACAAGATTGTATTAAGGAAATGGCAAATTTTTCCGGTTATTATGTAGAATTGGGACAACCTGTTTATGCTAATTCTTTATTCTTAGGAATGGAATTTCCCATGTCTGAAAACAAGGTAGATTGTAGACATTATGTATCAAGGTATTACTTAGGAACGGTTATTAATCAAGAGAAAATTTTGTGGCCTTGTATTGTTGGGGGAGCAGGTTCCTATAAAAAAGAAGAGATTCAAGAGGCATTTTTTGAATATGTGGAAGGAATAGCTCAACCTAGTTATTTCCGTAAACAGTATAATTCCTGGTATGACCATATGACCGACATTACAGAAGAAGGTATTCTAAAAAGTTTTTCTGAGATTAGAGATGGATTTGAAAATCATGGAGTCCATTTAGATGCTTATGTTGTTGATGATGGTTGGACAAACTATCAATCAGTTTGGGAATTCAATCATAAATTCCCAAATGGTTTGAGAAATATTAAACATCTTGTAAATGGATTTGGTTCAAGCCTAGGATTATGGATTGGTCCCAGAGGTGGTTATAATGGGACAGAAATCATTATGAGTGATTGGTTGGAAGCACATCCAGAGTTAAGGATTGGCTCTAAAAATTATACTTCAAATGATGTAAACGTCGCTGATTTTAACTATCTCAATCAAATGAAGAAAAAGATGTTGGAATATCAAAAAGAATTCGATATCAGCTATTGGAAAATTGATGGCTGGTTACTTCAACCTGACAAACCTGATAAGAGTGGGTCGCATGGTATGTATACCATGACAGCGGTTTATGAGTTCTTAATTCAACTGTTGATAGATCTAAGAAAGGAGCGAGGAGGAAAAGATTGTTGGTTAAACTTGACTTCTTATGTAAATCCTAGTCCATGGTTTTTACAGTGGGTCAATAGTTTATGGATTCAAATATCTCAAGATGTAGGGTTTACAGAGAATGCAGGTAATGATATCAATCGTATGATTACTTACCGAGATATTCAGTATCAAGAATTTTTGGAAAAACGTGAGATACAGTTACCTATGTGGTCGCTTTATAATCATGAACCAATCTATGCTGTCAGTGCAAATACCTGGTACATGGATCATCAAATGTTTGCATCAATACCAGATTTTGAAGCTTATCTATTATTTATTTCAACAAGAGGGAATGCTTTTTGGGAGTTTCACTATTCTTTTGATATGTTTGATGAAGAACGCTGGAAAGCCAATGCTCGTGCCGTCAAATGGATAGAGGAGAATTATCAAACACTAAAATATAGTAAAAAAATAGGAGGAAGTCCTGAAAAATTTGAAATTTATGGTTATAAGTGTCACAATCAGAAGACTTCTACTGAAATTCTCTCTCTGAGAAATCCTGCTCAGATTAAACAAAAAATAAAAATAGAGAATCTTTCGATAGAGAATTTTACCAGAGTAATTGGAGATTTTACTATTCAAGGAGATGAGATAGAATTGGCACCGTACTCTATCGTGATACTGAAGAAGTAAAGAAAAAATTGTGAGGTAGAGATGACGATTTATATTAATAAGGACGAGACCGTTTTTCATTTGGAAATGAAAGATAGTAGTTATATTTTTAGAATTTTAGAAAATGGGGAACTTCAACATCTATATTTTGGGAAAAGGATTCATGTCAAGGAAAATTATAACCAATTGATGGCCTATGAAAAAAGAGGATTTGAAGTATCTTTTTCTGAAGAATTTGAGGATATTCAACAGTCTATGATACAAAATGAATATTCTTCATACGGGAAAGGAGATTTTCGGCATCCAGCCTTTCAAGTTCAAGGAATGAATGGTAGTAGGATAACGACACTCAAATATCAAGGTTTTGAACTTGAAAAAGGGAAAAATCGTCTTAACTCTCTACCTTCAACATTTGATGATATTGGTCAGTGTGCGGAAACATTAACGATTATTTTAAAAGATTCCATATTAGATTTAACTGTTAGACTAAATTACACAATTTTTTCGGAATACAATGTCTTAGTTAGAAATACGGAATTTTTAAATAATAGCAATAATAAGTTGACTCTTTTGAAAGCAATGAGTTTACAGCTAGATCTACCTGATAGTCAATATGACTTTATTCAATTTTCTGGAGCATGGCTGAGGGAACGTCAGTTATATAGAACTTCGCTTAGACCAGGTATTCAAGCAATAGATAGCTTGAGATACTCATCAAGTCCTCAGCAAAATCCTTTCTTTATGCTATCAAGGAGGGAAACTACAGAGCATAGTGGTGAGGTTTTTGGTTTTAACTTTATCTATTCTGGAAATTTTCAAAATATGATTGAAGTCGACCATTTTGACACCGCTAGAGTAACGGTAGGAATAAATCCAGTAGAATTTCGTTTTTTATTAAATCCTTCCGAAAGTTTTGTGACACCAGAAGCAATTGTGACCTATTCTGATCAAGGGATGAATCAGATGAGTCAACAACTATCAGATTTTTATCGACATCATTTAGTTAATCCTAATTTTTTTCAAGCTAGTCGTCCTATAATACTCAATAGTTGGGAAACATTTTATTTTGACTTGAGTACAGAAAAAATTTTAGATTTGGCAAAGGCTGCTAAAGATTTAGGGATAGAATTATTTGTACTGGATGATGGTTGGTTTGGTCATAGGAAAGATGACAAAAGTTCTCTGGGTGACTGGGTAACAGATAGAAGTCGCCTTCCTGAAGGTATTGGATTTCTTGCAGATGAAATTCACAAAATAGGTTTACAATTTGGTTTGTGGTTTGAGCCTGAAATGATTTCTATTGATAGTGATTTGTACAAGAATCATGCCGATTGGACTATCCATTTGTTAGACAGAGAGAAGTCAGTAGGAAGAAATCAATATGTGTTGGATTTGACGAGACAGGAAGTTGTTGATTACCTTTTTGATTCTATTTCTAAAATCATAATCGAAACAAATCTGGATTATATCAAATGGGATATGAATCGTCATATAACAGATATTTATAGTATTGAACTTGATTCTGAACAGCAGATGGAATTTGGTCATCGATATATCTTAGGTCTTTATCAGTTGTTAGATCGTTTAATAACTAAGTTCCCTTCAGTTCTATTTGAATCTTGTTCTTCAGGTGGTGGACGTTTTGATTTAGGACTTATGTATTATGCACCGCAAGCGTGGACGAGTGATGATACGGACCCGATAGAAAGATTGAAAATTCAGCATGGAACTTCTTATGGATATTCTCCATCAATGATGACAGCCCATGTTTCTATTTCTCCAAATGAACAAAGTGGAAGACAAACGAGTTTGGACACTAGGACAAATGTAGCTTATTTTAGTTCTTTCGGTTATGAATTAGATGTTACGAGATTGTCGGTAGAAGAAAAAGAACAAGTGAGAGAACAAATTCAGTTTTATAAAAAATATCGTTCATTGTTTCAATATGGGGATTTTTATAGGATAAACAGTCCTTTTAGTTGTGATTCTACTAGTTGGCAAGTTGTTTCAAAAAATAAATGCCAGTCGATTTTACTGTATGCACAATTGAATAGTAAGTTGAATCCAGGTTATACAAGAATTTATTTTAGTGGTTTAGATAAAGATAAATGCTATTCCGTCTCTGGATTTGATGAGTTCTTTTATGGAGATGAATTAATGAATGCTGGAATAAAAGTCAGTTTAAGTAATTTAGCACTTTGTGTTCCAGAATATCTTACAAAATTATTTGTTATTGAGGAAGTTGTATGTAAATAATGAGGAAATAAAAATGGAAAGTAAAAAAATAGCAAAACAGATTTTAATAGCTACGGCTGTTTTAACAAGTTTTTTAGGAAGTAAATTGGTTTATGCAGATGTAGTCCAAAGTAATTCTAACGATAGAGCTAGTACTGAAACTGCTAGAGTAACAGGGAATGACTTAAGAAAACCAATTACTAAAGATCAAGAAATTGATGCGGAGATGACATATCTTTCAGATATGGATTGGTCTTCTGCAACTCATGGTGATGTAGATAAAGCAAAAAAAGTACAAAAAGATGCTCCATTTACAACAGGAAATAGAGGAGAGCATACTAAAATTTCTTTGCTTACTTCTGACGATAAAGTTAAGTATTTTGATAAAGGAATAGGAACAGTAGCAGATTCCCCGTCTGTAATCAGCTATGATATTAGTGGTCAAGGATTTGAAAAATTTGAAACTTATATAGGAATTGATCAAAGTGCTAATAGTTCTAGAGCAGACCACGCAGTAGTAGATAAAATAGAAATAGAAATAGATGGAGAAGTAGTTTATTCCAGTAATGTAACTAATCCAGAAGGATTCAAATATAATACACAGGCACAATTTATTAGTGTGACAATTCCACAAAACGCTAAAAAAATATCCTTAAAATCATTCGCAGGAGAACATACATGGGGTGATGAGGTTGTATTTGCTGATGCTAAACTTATTAAAAAAGCTAGGACTAAAACTATAACTCCTGATCTTCTTAATAAAGGAATTAATGGCGGAGTATATCTTTCTGATTTAGAATGGGTTGATGCTACTCATGGTGATGACGATAAATCAAAAACAGTTCAGAAAGATAAACCGTTTACACCTGGTAATAATGGTGCAAATAATAAAATAAAATTATTAATTGACGGGAAGGAAATAGAATTTAATAAGGGATTGGGAACTGTAGCAAGTAACCCGTCTAGTATAAAATATGATGTTTCGGGTGCTAATGTTACAAGATTTATTTCCTATGTCGGAATTGATAGGAGTGCAAATCATTTAAATTCTGATTACGCAGATATTCAAAAATTTGAAGTTGTTGCGGATGGTAAAGTCATTTACACATCAGAATCAAAATATCCGGAAGGAATTAAATATGATACATCGGCATTTCTGGTTGATGTTGAAATTCCAAAAGATGCACAGACAATAGAACTTAAATCATATTCAGGGAAACATACATGGGCTGACGAATTGGTTTTAGGTGGAGCCTTGTTTATGGCCAATGGGAAATTTAAGAATCCTAATGATTGGTCAGAAGTTGATAAACGTCGTGAAATTAATAATGAACATCCGTTACTTATGATGCCTTTATATGCTAACGGAGAAGAGTTTAACAAAGGGAAATATACTTTTTGGGGAGGAGATACATTAACAGGTAAATGGGAACATATACCAGATGACTTAAAACCATATACTGTTATGCAGTTACATCCAGATGATCTTCCTAAAAGAGATGGAGCTGCTAGAGATTTTTATGAACATATGCTAGAAGAAGCAGCGAAATATGTAAATCCTAAGACTGGAAAAAATGAACCTATTCCAGTTGTTCTAACGGTTTACACTGCTGGTAATATGCCTTATTATACTTCGGCACATTGGTTAAGTACCAGCTGGATTGATAAAATGTATCAAAAATATCCAAATTTGCATGGTATTTTCAGTACAGAGAATTATTGGATTTGGGCAAATGATATTGAAAATAAGGCGGCAGATTACTTAAAAGTATCAGCTAAAAATGGAGGATATTTTATATGGGCTGAACAAAATAATGGTTCTTCAATAGAAAAAGCATTTGGGAAAAACGGTAAGATAGCATTTCAGAAATCTGTTGATAAGTACTGGAAGAATCTTATTTTCATGTTCAAAAATACACCTGCTGCCGAGGGAAATGATTCAACTACAGAAAGTTATATGAAGGGACTGTGGCTATCAAATCATACTTATCAATGGGGCGGTTTAATGGATACTTGGAAGTGGTATGAGACAGGTAAGTGGAAACTATTTGCAAGTGGAAATATCGGAAAAAGTCAAGGTGACAGACAGTGGTTGACTGAACCGGAGTCTATGCTAGGAGAAGAAGCTTTAGGGATTTATCTTAATGGAGGTGTAGTTTATAATTTTGAACACCCAGCCTATACCTATGGAGTAAATAATAAAGAGAGCTTATTATTTAGTGAAGTAATAAAAGAATTTTTCAGATATGTAATAGCGCATCCAGCACCATCAAAAGAAAAGGTACTTGAGGATACAAAAGTATTCATACATGGAGACTACTCAAGTAAGGGGAATGGTAAGTTCTTTGTGAACGTAAATACTGATAGAGAACAAACACCATTATACATGACTGGTCGTTATAATGTCATTCCAGCTATTCCAAGCATTTTAAAAACAGATAAATTGAAAGAATCTGTTTCGGGTAGCCATATTCAGATTAAGGAAATAACTTCCTCAGAATTAAGTTCTACTCAGGCTAGAAAAGAATACTTTAATAGGTTCTATCCTACGAATTATGAAGGTGATATTTTTGCTCAGAAACTTGACAATAGATGGTTTGTCTATAATTATAAGATAAATGAGAATGTTAAACAAACTGGGAAATTGAAATTTGATTCTTTAGAAATGGATGTTGAATTTGAGCCTCATACTTATGGTATTTTTGAGAAAATAAATAATGGCTTGAAAGTGAATTTAAATAATTTTAGAACAAATAAAGATTCACTTTGGTCTAATGCTCAAGATGCAAATCAGGCAAGGAAACTACCACAATTGACCAAAAAAGGTGCGATTAAGTGGATTGATGAACATTATATCAAAGATACTCAGTTTGGAGAGAAAAGGGTTACAAAGATAGTATTAAGAGGTATAGATAAACTTCCTACTATTCATTCATTAACAGGAACAAATAATTCCTATGATCAGCCATCTCTCAATTTTGATCAGGAAAATCATACGGTTACTATTACCATTAACAGTAACGGAAATCTTGAATTCGAACTTCATTTTTAGAAAGGAGTGAGTTTATGACTCAAGATGAAAAATTAATTCGTGAACAGATTTGTGATGTTTGTCATAAGATGTGGCAACTTGGTTGGGTTGCTGCAAACGATGGGAATGTATCTGTTCGATTAGATGAGGATACCATTATTGCAACACCTACTGGTATCAGTAAAAGTTTTATTACTCCAGAAAAGCTGGTAAAGTTAAATCTCAAAGGAGAGATTTTAGAAGCAGAAGGTGATTACCGACCTTCTAGTGAAATTAAAATGCACATTCGGTGCTACGAAGAACGTGAGGATGTCCGTTCAGTTGTTCACGCGCATCCACCGATTGCAACAGGATTTGCTCTTGCACACATTCCTTTAGATACTTATTCACTAATTGAGAGCGCGATTGTGGTAGGGGCAATTCCTATAACGCCATTTGGAGTTCCGTCTACAATGGAAGTGCCAGAAGCAATTACACCTTATCTGCCCGATCATGATGTCATGCTATTAGAAAATCATGGAGCTCTGACTGTCGGAAGCGATGTCATTACAGCATACTACCGTATGGAAACTTTAGAATTAGTAGCAAAGACAACCTTCCACGGAAGAATGTTACTGTCTACAAAAGGCATTGAGGAGCAAGAAATTGCTCGTCCGACTTTAGAACGTCTATTCTCAATGCGAGAAAATTATAAGGTTACAGGTCGTCATCCAGGCTACCGTAAATATAATGGCGATGGTAGTATAAAAGAAATAGAAAAATAAGAGGAAAGTATTATGATCCAACATCCACGTATTGGTATTCGTCCGACTATTGATGGTCGTCGTCAAGGTGTACGCGAATCACTTGAAGTACAAACAATGAACATGGCTAAAAGTGTGGCAGATTTGATTTCAAGCACATTGAAATATCCAGATGGAGAACCTGTGGAATGCGTGATTTCTCCATCTACCATTGGTCGTGTTCCAGAGGCTGCAGCTTCCCATGAGTTGTTTAAAAAGTCAAATGTTTGCGCAACAATTACAGTTACACCATGCTGGTGTTATGGCAGTGAAACTATGGATATGTCTCCAGATATTCCTCATGCTATTTGGGGATTTAATGGGACAGAACGCCCAGGAGCTGTCTATCTTGCAGCTGTTCTAGCTTCACATGCTCAAAAAGGGATTCCAGCCTTTGGGATTTATGGAAGAGATGTTCAGGAAGCTAATGATACAGATATTCCAGAAGATGTCAAAGAAAAACTTTTACGTTATGCGCGTGCAGCTCTTGCAACTGGCTTGATGAGAGACACTGCTTACCTATCAATGGGTAGTGTTTCGATGGGGATTGGTGGTTCTATTGTGAATCCAGATTTCTTCCAAGAATACCTAGGAATGAGAAATGAATCAGTAGATATGACGGAATTTACACGTCGTATTGACCGTGGTATTTATGACCCAGAAGAGTTTGAACGTGCTATGGTTTGGGTAAAAGAACATATCAAAGAAGGAGTTGATCGAAATCGTGAGGATTTGATTCTTTCTAAAGAAGAGAAAGAAAAACAATGGGAATTTGTGGTAAAAATGTTTATGATTGGTCGAGATCTTATGCAGGGGAATCCTCGTTTAGCAGAGCTTGGTTTTGAGGAAGAAGCAGTTGGTCACCATGCTCTAGTAGCTGGTTTTCAAGGCCAACGCCAGTGGACAGACCATTTCCCAAATGGGGACTTTATGGAAACTTTCCTCAATACTCAGTTTGACTGGAATGGTATTCGAAAACCATTTGTATTTGCGACAGAGAATGATTCACTAAATGGTGTGTCTATGCTCTTTAATTATCTATTAACAAATACTCCACAAATCTTTGCTGATGTGCGTACTTATTGGAGTCCAGAGGCTGTTAAACGTGTAACGGGACATACTTTAGAGGGTCGTGCTGCAGCCGGATTCTTACATCTAATCAACTCAGGTTCTTGTACATTGGATGGTACAGGTCAAGCTACTCGAGATGGCAAACCTGTTATGAAACCATTCTGGGAGTTGGAAGAAAGTGAAGTGCAGGCTATGCTTGAAAATACAGACTTCCCACCAGCAAACCGCGAATACTTCCGTGGAGGAGGATTCTCAACTCGTTTCTTGACGAAGGGGGATATGCCAGTAACAATGGTACGTCTCAATCTTCTAAAAGGGGTTGGTCCAGTGCTACAAATTGCAGAAGGTTACACACTTGAACTTCCTGAAGATGTTCACCATACTTTAGATAATCGTACAGATCCAGGATGGCCAACTACTTGGTTTGCTCCACGTTTGACAGGAAAAGGTGCTTTCAAGTCTGTCTATGACGTCATGAATAATTGGGGGGCTAATCACGGAGCCATAACATATGGACACATTGGTGCAGACTTGATTACCTTGGCTTCTATGTTGAGAATTCCTGTCAATATGCATAATGTACCTGAGGAAGATATCTTTAGACCTAAAAATTGGTCTTTATTTGGAACAGAAGATCTAGAATCAGCAGACTATCGTGCATGTCAGTTGTTGGGACCACTACATAAATAAAACTTGTTTATATAGGAGGTGAACTTACGTCCCTCCTATCCTTTTAAAAAGATTTGTTAAACAATTCACAAATAATTGAAAACGAATACAAAAAGTAATATAATGATGTTAAATAGATAGCGCGGAGGCGCAGGAGGAAAATTATATGGCTACATTTTATGTTCCGGCAGTCAACCTTATTGGTAAAGGTGTTGTAAATGAAGTGGGTCCTTATATCAAGGAACTTGGCTATAAAAAGGCACTTTTGGTGACAGATAAGTTTATCGAAGAAAGTGACATTTTGCCTAAGGTTTTAAAACCGCTAGATACAGAAGGAATCGAATATGTCATCTTTAGCGATGTAGAGCCAAACCCTACTTGTAAGAATGTCACAGATGGGGTAGCTGCTTTGCAAGAACATGGATGTGATTTTATCATCAGTCTTGGTGGGGGTTCTCCACAGGATGCAGCTAGTTGTATCTCTATCATGGCTACAAATGGTGGAAAACCACAGGATTATGAAGGGCTTCATAAGTCTGCTAAAAAAGGCCTTCCTGTTGTAGCTATCAATACTACTGCAGGTACATCAGCAGAAATTACCATTAACTATGTGATTACCGACGAAGAACGCAAGGTTAAGATGGTAATGGTTGATAAGAATAGCCTTGCCTTGATTTCTGTCAATGACCCTGAATTGATGATTTCAAAACCTCAAGCTTTGACTGCAGCGACAGGTATGGATGCTCTGACTCACGCTGTTGAAGCTTTGGTAACACCTGGTGCTTATGATGTGACCAAGAAATTATCTATCGGAGCAATTGAGCTTATCAAAGAATATCTTCCTCGCGCTGTAGCAAATGGACACGATATTGAAGCGCGTGAAGGTATGGTCAATGCCATCTTCCTTGGTGGTATGAGCTTTAATAATGCTGGTCTTGGTTATGTTCACTCAATGGCTCATCAACTCGGTGCAGTATATAACTTGCCACACGGTGTTTGTTGTGCTATGTTGCTACCAGTTATAGAACGTGAAAATGCTAAACGTGTACCAGAAGCTTTCCGTAATGTTGCCAAGGCCTTGGGACTTCATGTGGAAGGTAAATCAGATGAAGAGTGTGCTGATTATGCAATTGCTGAGATTGAGAAGCTTTCTGAAACAGTAGGTATTCCTAAGAAATTGACTGAACTTGGTATTGAAGAAAAAGATTTCGACTTTGAATACCTTTCTAAGAATGCCTTGATTGATGCATGTGCGCCAGGAAACCCATTTATGCCAACCTTAGAAGAAACGATTGCCTTTTATAAAGAGTTATTTTAGCAAGAGATTAGACGATAATGTGACAATTCACCTCTAATTATTGACATTTCAGGAAAAATCGCAGTAAAAACTGCACAACCTTCTTTAAATGTGCTATAATACAGGAAAAAATAATGATGGAGGTCGTCGCGATGATAACAACATTTTTGATGATTTTTGTGGTGGTTTGTGTGCTCCTATTGCTGATAGTCACACTGAGTACAGTTTATGTGGTTCGTCAGCAGTCGGTGGCGATTATTGAACGCTTTGGGAAATACCAAAAGGTTGCCAATAGCGGTATTCATATTCGCTTGCCTTTTGGGATTGACTCGATTGCAGCTCGGATTCAGTTGCGCTTGTTGCAAAGTGATATTGTGGTTGAGACTAAGACCAAGGACAATGTGTTCGTTATGATGAATGTAGCGACCCAGTACCGTGTCAACGAGCAGAGCGTGACAGATGCCTACTATAAACTTATGCGTCCAGAATCTCAGATTAAATCTTATATCGAAGACGCTCTTCGCTCTTCTGTTCCAAAATTAACCTTGGATGAATTGTTTGAGAAAAAAGATGAGATTGCCCTTGAAGTTCAACACCAAGTAGCGGAAGAAATGACAACTTACGGTTATATTATCGTGAAAACCTTGATTACTAAGGTCGAACCAGATGCAGAAGTTAAGCAATCCATGAATGAAATCAATGCGGCGCAACGTAAGCGGGTCGCAGCGCAAGAATTGGCGGAAGCTGACAAGATTAAAATCGTCACTGCAGCTGAAGCCGAAGCAGAAAAAGACCGCCTTCATGGTGTGGGGATTGCCCAACAACGTAAGGCGATTGTGGATGGATTGGCAGAGTCTATCACTGAACTCAAGGAAGCCAATGTTGGCATGACAGAAGAACAAATCATGTCCATCCTTTTGACCAACCAGTATTTGGATACCTTGAATACCTTTGCTTCTAAAGGAAATCAAACCATCTTTTTACCAAATACGCCAAATGGTGTAGATGATATCCGTACACAAATCTTGTCAGCCCTCCGCGCTGAGAAGAAATAATAGACTAATACTCTTCGAAAATCTCTTCAAACCACGTCAGCGTCGCCTTGCCGTACTCAAGTACAGCCTGCGGCTAGTTTCCTAGTTTGCTCTTTGATTTTCATTGAGTACAAAGAGCTTGGCAACAGGCTCTTTTTGCGTTGACTTTTAGGCTTGAGGATTAAAAGACTTTTCCACAAATTATAGAATCTTTTCTGAGGATTTAGGGAGTGATGGAGGAATTCTTGAAAGCGCTTTTGTTTTGTGCTATAGTCAAGTAAATCGAGTCGTTTAAAGAGGAATGCTTGTATGAGAAGAGAAGAAGTTTTACGAAATCACTGGTTTTTTAGCCAAGAGGTGGGGAAGGAAGAGGCCTTGGCGTCGGATTTTCAGAGGGGAAATTGGCAGGCCATTCAAGTGCCACATGACTGGAGTATTTACAATGATTTTGACCAGTATTCGCCAGCGCAAAATGAGGGTGGTCAGTTAAATGGTGGTCAAGCCTGGTATCGGACACAGTTTTACTTGGAAGAAGATGCCAGTCTTGTATCGGTGCGTTTGTTGTTTGATGGAGTTTACATGAATGCCCAAGTCTATATCAACGGGCAAGTGCTGGGCTATTATCCCAATGGCTACACACCTTTTTCTTATGATATCACGCCTTATCTAAGAAATGATGGGACGGCCAACCAGCTTGCGGTTTTTGTGGAAAATAAGCAACCTAGCAGTCGTTGGTATTCGGGCAGTGGTGTTTACCGAGAAGTAAAATTATTGATTAGAGATTTGGTGCATCTGGATTTATATGGGATTAAGATAGAAAGTCCCAAGCTCAAGGAGCAAAGAGATGGATGGGTGGAAACTCAGCTTGAAAGTAAAGTTTCAAATGATGGGCCTCAGTCTGTGTCGGTATATTTAGAACAGAGTATCTGGTATGATGGACAACAGCTGTCAGACTGGCAGGCGACAGACTCTCTAGTGATTGAGTCTGGGGACGAATATTCTTTCCAACAAGCCATATCAATTTTTCAACCTTTGCTTTGGGATATTGATTCCCCTCACCTTTACCAATTGAAGACTCGTCTTTACAAAAATGGCATTTTGGTTGATGAAGAAGAGGAGACTTTTGGTTACCGTTATATGGATTGGCAAGCGGATAAGGGCTTTTTTCTAAATGGTCGCTGGTTGAAGATTCATGGAGTTTGTTTGCACCATGACTACGGAGCGCTGGGAGCTGTGGAAAACAGGTCAGCTGCCGAGAGACGCTTGCGTCAAATGAAGGAAATGGGAGTCAACGCTATCCGAATAACACACAATCCATCCAGTAGCATCTTGCTAGATGTGGCTGCCAAAATGGGGCTACTCATCCAAGAAGAAGCCTTTGATACCTGGTATGGAGGCAAGAAAGAATATGACTATGGTCGCTTTTTTGAGGAAGAAGCGACTCATCCAGAAGTGAAAGCAGGCGATTTCTGGTCAGATTACGATTTGCGAATCATGATTGAGCGTGGTAAGAACAATCCAGCCATTTTTATGTGGTCCTTGGGAAATGAAGTCAGCGAAGCAAATGGAGATGCTCATTCATTGAAGACGATCAAACGCTTGCTAGAAAGGGTTAAGGAGGTTGATGATAGCCGTTTTGTGACCATGGGAATGGATCAGTTCCGCTTTGGAGATGGGTCTGGAGGTCATGAAAAGATAGCTAATTTGCTGGATGTGGTGGGCTTGAATTACTCAGAAGACAATATTGATGGGATTCGCAAAAGACATCCCAAGTGGCGACTTTACGGATCTGAAACCTCATCGGCTACCCGAACGCGTGATAGCTATTTTCGCCCAGATAAGGAATGGGTTGGGGATAATCGCCGCGTGCGGAATTTTGAACAGTCGGACTATGGCAATGATCGGGTTCCTTGGGGGAAGACGGCGACGGCTTCTTGGATAGCAGATAGAAATCGGCTAGACTATGCGGGGCAGTTTATCTGGACAGGAGTGGACTATATCGGTGAGCCGACTCCTTGGCACAACCAAAATGACACGCCTGTAAAGAGTTCCTATTTTGGGATTGTGGACACAGCAGGGATTCCTAAAAATGACTATTATCTCTATCAAAGTCAGTGGGTGGACCTAGATCAGCAGCCTATGGTTCATATCCTGCCCCACTGGAATTGGGAAATCCACAAGAGTTATCAACAAGTTGTGGATAAGTATGGGGATATCCCTGTTCGAGTGTATTCAAATGCTGGTTCTGTAGAGCTATTTCTAAATGGAAAATCCAAAGGCAGGAAGACTTTTCAGGAAAAATGGACTTCAGATGGCAGAAAATACCAAGAGGGACAAGGTTATGCCCAGCTCTATCTTGAATGGCGTTTGCCCTATCAACCGGGAGAATTGCGCGCTGTGGCCTATGACCGTCAAGGTCAGCTTGTGGCAGAAGATAGGGTGGTGACTGCAGGTAAGCCAACCAAAATCGGGTTACATGCCGAGAAATCAAAACTGGAGCCAGATGGGCAAGACCTCCTCTATCTCTATTTTGATGTATTGGACAAGGATGGAAATTGGGTGCCGACTGCTTCCAATCAGCTTTATTTCAAAATTGAAGGCCCTGCTCGCATTGTAGGTGTGGATAACGGCAGGCAGGCCAGTCGTGAACGTTACCAAGCCCAGAAAAATGGTCGGTTTAAGCGGAAAGCCTTTCATGGCAGAGGTGTCCTCTTAGTTCAGAGCTTGGAGCAGGCAGGCCAAGTCGGAGTAAAAGCTAGTGCTAGAGGTCTAGAGCCAGCAAGTTTTGATATCTTAGTGGGAGAGGCTTTGGCTACCCAACCAGTGAAAAATCAGCGCTTATTTGAGATTCGAGTGGACAAGCAGGCAGGATTACAAGAAGGGGATTCCCCAGCCATTGGACTTTATCCACAAACTGTGGATAACCCTGTGAACAAGGTGGGGAATAGTGAAGTGATTTGGGAGACGAGTGGCAGTGCCCACGCCATTATCAAGCAGGGAGTACTTCATTGCTTGTCTACAGGGGACTTGGCTATTCGCGCCATGTATCAAGGCAAGATCTATCAAACTCATTTGCAGGTGGCAGAAAATACCTCACTAGGGCAGGCAGTTTCTGTACGACCACTTCGCTTGTATACAGCTAAGGAAACTTATCCACAGCTGCCATCTTCAGTCTTGGTGGACTATGAGTCCGGTAGTGCAAAACGAGTAAAGGTTGTTTGGGAGGCAATCTCGGAAAAAGATCTGGAAAGCTTTCATGAATTTACGGTATCTGGTCATCTTGAGGGGCTGGATATAAAGGCTTCTGCTCAGATTTGTGTTCAAGGGATTTGTGCTATTAATCCTGAAAGGGTCTGGACGCTTGTCAAGGAAGTCCCACACTTACCAGATCGAGTTAAGCTAGTCTTATCAGATGGTAGACGAGATACGGCCAAGGTGACTTGGGATGAACTTGAACCTCAAGTCTATGCTCAGGTAGGAGAAAGTGTGCTCACAGGGCAGGTAGCGGGCTGTGAGTTGCCAGCAACAGTCACCATTCATGTGACAGATGCCAGTGTAGATGGAGAAGTTATTTCCAATCAGTGGACAGGGTCCAACCTGCCTCTGGTCTTTGCTTCTCACTCAGAGCCAAATCACCCAACCTCCTACCTCAATGACAAGGTCATTGCTCGGAAAAAATCGACAGCCAATACTTGGATTACCAAGTCAGAGCAAGCTAGTGTCGGCATTCTTTTTGGAGATGCAGGGATTTTAAAACCGCGATTTGTGGATAACGTGACCTTGTATTATGTTGAGAATCAAGAATACGTGGTAGCGGAGCCTAGCTTTATTGATTATTACATAGGGAATGAGCCTAGCTTGCCTCGGACTCCCAATCATTTGGATAAGGATTCTCTGCTCAAACAAGAGGAGAATTGGCGACCTGTATTAGCTATTAGAAAAGTTTCAAGTGACAAGGATGAAGAGTTTCGTTTTGAATTTGATAAGGTGGAGACCTATGCCCTTCGTCTTCGATTTGAAAACTTGGCAAGCCCTCTAGCCTTAACAGAATTGCAAGTGTATGCCAAAAAAGTAAAGAAAAATGTAGATAGGAAGTAGTATGGTAAGAGAAATAAAACCGCATGGGCCCTTGCCTAGTCAGGCCCAGTTAGCGTATTTAGAGGATGAACTAGCAGCCTTTATCCATTTTGGACCTAATACCTTTTATGACCAGGAATGGGGGACAGGTCAGGAGGATCCTGAACGCTTTAACCCGATACAGTTAGACGCACGTGAGTGGGTTCGTGTGCTCAAGGAAACGGGCTTTAAGAAGTTGATTTTGGTGATCAAGCACCACGATGGCTTTGTCCTTTATCCGACAGCTCACACAGATTATTCGATTAAGTCTAGTCCTTGGAGGAATGGAGAGGGGGACTTGCTTCTTGAAGTATCCCAAGCTGCCACAGAGTTTGATATGGATATGGGAGTCTACCTATCACCGTGGGATGCCCACAGCCCGCTCTATCATGTGGACCGAGAAGCGGACTATAATGCCTATTATCTGGCACAGTTGAAGGAAATCTTATCAAATCCCGCCTATGGCAATAGCGGGAAATTTGCTGAGGTCTGGATGGATGGTGCCAGAGGAGAGGGCGCTCAAAAGGTCAATTATGAATTTGAAAAATGGTTTGAAACTATTCGTGACCTGCAGGGCGATTGCTTAATTTTTTCAACAGAAGGTACTAGTATCCGCTGGATTGGCAATGAACGAGGGTATGCAGGTGATCCACTGTGGCAAAAGGTGAATCCTGATAAACTAGGAACAGAAGCAGAGCTGGACTATCTTCAGCACGGAGATCCCTCGGGCATGATTTTTTCAATCGGAGAGGCAGATGTTTCCATCCGGCCGGGCTGGTTTTAGCATGAAGAGCAGGATCCTAAGTCTCTCGAGGAGTTGGTCGAAATTTACTTCAACTCGGTTGGGAGGGGAACACCTCTCTTGCTCAATATTCCGCCGAATCAAGATGGGCTATTTGATGCAAAGGATATTGAACGACTTTATGAATTTGCCGTTTATCGCAATGAGCTCTATAAAGAAGATTTGGCTCTGGGAGCTAAGGTATCTGGTCCTGCTCTTTCCGCAGACTTTGCCTGTCACCATTTGATAGATGGCCTTAAGACCAGCTCTTGGGCAAGCGATGTAGACTTGCCCATCCAGCTAGAACTCGACTTAGGTTCTCCTAAAACTTTTGATGTAATTGAGTTAAGAGAAGATTTGAAACTAGGGCAACGAATCGCTGCTTTTCATGTGCAAGTAGAGGTGGACGGCGTCTGGCAGGAATTTGGTAGGGGCTTTACAATTGGTCATAAGCGCCTCTTGCGAGGTTCGCTAGTGGTGCGCGTGATGATTACAGAGGCACAGGATTTACCTGTACTGACCAAGATTTCTCTCTATAAAACTCCTAGCTTATCACAAAAAGAAGTTGTTCAGGGACTAGCATTTGTAGAAAAAAGTCTAGCTGTAGCAAAGGGAGAGACTCTTCATTTTAGGGTTGAACGTAGCGAAAGTAATACTCCTTTGGAGGCTAAGATTTCGATTCAACCGGGGACTGGTGTGCATGGTGTCGCCTATCAGGACGAGATTCAAGTCCTTGCGTTTCAAGCTGGGGAAAGCAAAAAAGATTTGACCATACCAACCCTACACTTTTCTGCTGATAAGACCTTAGATTTCTATCTGAATCTGACTGTTGATGGACAGTTGGTTGATCAAGCTCATATTTTAGTTGAAACGAGATAAAATATCTTTACAATTCATTTCTTTTCCGAATAAATAGATAGTAGCAGTAAATCTAGTCAACCTAGATTTAAAACTGTGGTATAATAAAAGGAGGAAAAGGATGATTCTAAGACATCCGGGCATCAGTCCAACCAATGACTTGGTTGCTAAGAAAATTTTCAGCAATCCAGAAATCACTTGTCAATTTATTCGCGATATGTTGGATTTACCAGCAAAAAATGTGACCATTTTGGAGGGAAGCAACATTCACGTCTTGCCTTCTCTGCCCTACTCGGCACAGGATTTCTATACCAGTATAGATGTCTTGGCGGAGTTGGATAATGGAACGCAAGTAATTATTGAAATACAAGTACATCATCAGAATTTTTTCATTAATCGTTTATGGGCTTACCTGTGCAGTCAGGTCAATCAAAACCTTGAAAAAATTCGCCAACGCGAAGGTGATACTCACCAGAGCTATAAACACATCGCACCAGTATACGCTATCGCAATCGTGGACAGCAATTACTTTTCAGATGACTTAGCTTTTCATAGCTTTAGTATGCGAGAGGATACGACAGGTGAGGTCTTAACTATCACAAATAACGGACAGGAAAACCATCTAGTCAAGATGGCATTCTTGGAATTAAAAAAATACAGAGAAACCAGCAAAGATGAGGTTCGCAAGCCGTGGTTAGAGTTTTTCGGCAACAAGCCCTTTACCCAACAACCTGAGCGAGCTATCAGCCAAGCAGACCAACTGCTAGACTACAAGAGCTGGTCCGAGGAGGACAGGAAAATGTTTAGTCAACTACGTATGCGTGAAGAACAAGCATTATTGGCTCATGACTATGCTTTGGAAACTGCTAGGGCAGAAGGTATTGAACAGGGGAAAGCTGAAGGACAAATCTTTACCTTTATTGATTTAGTACGCCAACATGTTTTAACTTCTGAATTTGCGAGTGAACAATTAGGCATGCCAGTCGCGGAGTTTGAATCGTTGCTGAAAGACCATCATAAATAAGATCTAACAAATACAGAGAAACCAGCAAAGACGAGGTTCGCAAGCCGTGGTTGGAGTTTTTCGGGAACAAGCCCTTTACCCAAGAACCCGAGCGAGCCATCAGTCAGGCGGACCAACTGCTGGACTATAAGAGCTGGTCCGAGGAGGACAGGAAAATGTTTAGTCAACTACGTATGAGAGAAGAACAAGCCTTGTTAGCACAGGACTATGCCTTGGAACAAGCTGAAGAAAAAGGCTTAGAACGTGGTCGTGCAGAGGGCATTGAACAGGGACTGGAGCTCGGGAAAGCTGAAGGTAGTTTCGCGATGTTAGCAAATTTAGTCCGTCAAGGTCTTCTGACTTCGGAGGTTGCCAGTCAGCAATTAGGTATGTCAGTCGCTGAATTTGAGGCATTGCTGTAAATAGGAACAGATGACATGTTGCCAAAATGAGGTGGCATGTTTTATTTTAGCTTTAGTTGTTAGTTGCAACAGGCAGACCAGCCAGAGAATGCTAACACTTTTAGGTCGTAATTAGGATGTGGAAGTCAGTCATATTTCTACGGTGAGGCGCCTCTGGCGTGTTTAGCCTTTAAATTTTAAGAGAATAGTGCATATGAGAGATAGGGTCTGGTTCTGTTGGGCTCTGCTAGAAAGCTATCAGAGAATCTGGGCATCTAACTGACAGGTTCTCTTTTTTGGAAGAAAAAAAGCTAAAAACCTAAAAATTTTTGTATATTTATTTTACGAATATTTTGTTCAAAAAAACAAGAATAGTTCCTTTTAGGTATCAAAGTTATCTGCTTTTCAAAATAAAAAGAATTTATTCAAATTCATTTCCGAATTTTGGTTCTTAATACAACATAATAACATATATAAAATCAAAACATTTTCCTGATTTTAAAGTTAAAAAATTCATAATTTTGGTTATAAAAACGAACAAATTGTAAAAATTGTCTGAAAATGTTTTTTTTTTTTGGCGAATTTGATAAGCATTTAGCTTGCATATATATCACTTATCATGTACAATGAAGAAGTAAAGTATCATATGCAAAACCTCGCCCATGGCGAGGAATCTTTGCATGTAGATATGGACATAAAAAAATATTTTTAAGGAGAACACAATAAGTGGAGAAGAAATCGCCTATGAGTCGTGTTGAACGCTTGCACCGTGAAAAGGTCACACGTTACTCAATCCGTAAATATAGTTTTGGAGCAGCCAGTGTAGCAGTTGCTGCCCTGTTCATGTTCTTGGGAAATGGAGCTGTATCAGCTAATGAGCTAAGTAAACAAGATACACCAGATGTAGAAGCTCTAGCGCCAGCCTTTGATGCCCCATCAACTCCAGCAGAAAGCGTTCCAGCAGCACAACCAGTCGTAGAAGAACCAGCAAAACCAGCTGCACCAGAAGTAACAACTCCAGCTTTGGACAAAAAGCAACTTGAAAACTACATTTCAGAAGTTAAATCAAAACTTTCTGCAGGTACGTATGCTAATAAAACAGAGGAAAGCCTTGCTCTTTTGAATGGTGAATTGGCTTCTGCTGAGTCTACACTCGCTTCTGCAACTACTCAAGATGAATTGAACGTAGCTTACAGAAACCTTGTCACTACAGTAAGCTCAAAATTAAAAAACAAACCAAAGGATTCAAAAGACGCTCCGAAAGTAGATACTACCAACGGACAACCAACTGTAGGTAAAAAAGCAGAAAACACTGAGAAAAAATCAGAATCTAATTCAATCGAAAACACAGGATCTCATGATTCACGTAATGGTAAAGCGTTAGATAAAGATAATGTGCTTAGAACAGAAGCAACTGATACAGAAAAACCAACGGCAGAGATTCCATTTTCAAATGGTAAAGATGTCTACGTTTATGGTGCAGAGTCTACAGGTTTTGATATTAAAATTAAAGATAATTCAGGATTTATTGCTAGTGCCACAGTTAAAAGAGGTGGGAATCAAGACTTTACTGCAGTAACAGGAGAACCAGGTAAGTTAAATGCTCAATATGGTTACACTGTCAATGAATTTACAACTAAAACAGAAGCTTCAGAATCTAATCCAGCAGTAATTCATTATACAGGTGTACCAGGAGGAGAACTGAACGCAGAACAGTTAGAAAAAGCCAAAACTACTGGGCTTACATTAGGTTGGCGTTTTGTAACTGCGACAGACGAAGCGGGTAATTTTATTGAAAATAAGGCGGCAGGAGCAGCTGTTAATACTGACCCAGGTTCATTTAATGTTATCGTTAAACCTCAAACGTATAAATATGATGTGGTAAATTTATCAAGTGATAATAAAATTTCAGTAGCTAATGCAACACAATTAACAGTGGAAGAATTAGCGAATATTAAAAATGGGCTTAAGGTTGAATACTCAAAGAACAATGATGATGCACAATTAGAAAGTAAAAAAGGAACTTTACTTGATAATGCTCTTAGTGTAGTTGACACTGTAACTGATTCTGGAGAAAATATTGTTGTTACATATAAAGATGGATCTACAGATACAATTTCTAAAGGGAAGTTAATCAAGAGTGGACCAGCACCAGTGGTAACTGGAAATCCTAAAGCTAGAAATACAGTTTTATCAACAGATGAAGAATTATCAGGAACTGGTACAGCTGGAGCAACTGTTAAAGTTACTATAAAAAATCCAGAAGGAACAGAAGTTATCTCAGAAAAAACAACACAAGTTGGAGCTGATGGTACTTGGAAACTATCTTTAGATAAAGGACTTAACAGTAACGAAGCGTTACTTGGAGCAAGTACAGCGGCAAGAACATTCTATGCACCTAAAAATATAGTAGAAGTAATTCAAACTGCAAATGGAATTGATAGTGAAAAGACGGATGTAGTTGTATCTATCGGACCTTCAGAAATTAAGCCATCAGCGGCAGCAAAAGACGGTAAGAGCGTTGTCGCAGGAGCTAAAGAAGTAACGTTTACTGTACCTCATGACGCAGGATTCACATACTTCTTCTATACAAATAAAGAAACTAACAGAGAAATTCAGCTTGATATTAAACGTGAAGACGACGGAAGTTTAGTGATGGCTGGTGGAAATGCAGGTAAAGCAACGGTTAAAGAGACTGTAAAAGGTAATTTCTACGATACAGTTACGTTAACACTAACAGAACCTGTTAAAGAAGGGGTAAACTTAAAAGTTATTCCTCATAATGGTGGAGCAACAAAAGGAACTTACTTAGGTAAAACATCTTATCCTGTTACGAATGAAGCACCAGTAGTTGCACCTGTAATCGAAAACCAAAATGAAAAAACAGTCCCAACGGAAACAACTATTACCAAAGCTGATTTATTAGCTCTTGTAAAAGTAACAGACCATGAAGATGATTTAAATGCGACACTTGGTAACAAGGGGAATGTGCGAGTAGTTTCAGTTGATGGAGATACAAATGTTACTGGAATTGATACTTCAGAAGCAGGAGAACATACTATTATTTACAAAGCTGTAGATAGTCAAGGTAAAGAATCTGCTGACTACACATACAAAGTAATCGTTCGTAAAAATAATGCTCCAGAAGTGAAAATCCCTTATTCAGTAGATGGCAAGAAAGATGTCTATGTATATGCGAATGAAGATATTGACCTTGATATTAAATATACAGATGATTCAGGTAAAGTAGCGTCAGCAACAGTTAACAGAGGTGGAAATCAGCCTTTAAATCCAACTACTGCTAATCCAGATGTTTTAGATAATGAATTTGATATGACTTTAACACCTGTTACTTCAGAAACAGAAGCAACAGCTGAAAAACCTGCAATTGTGAAAATCGGAGGTAAAGTAACCAAAGATACAGCAGGACTTGATAAAACTAAGTTCCCTAAAGGAGATACAGACGAATATAGACTGGTAACTCGTTATGCAACAGCAACTGATACAGACGGAAAAATTATCGTTAATAATGCAACTAGTAGTTCATATGCAACAGACCCTGGCTCATTTTCTATTGTATTGAAATCTCAAACGAAAAAATATGATATTAAAGAATTAGATGAAGCTAACAAAATTGTAGTAACTGATACAGTTAATATTCCAGCAGCTGAATTAGAAAAAATCAAAGAAAATATTCCTTTAGAATACTCTAAGAAAAATGAAGATAAAAACTTAGAAGATAAAAAAGGAACAGCAGTAGACAAGGCTGCTGCTGCAAAAGTAGTTGATACACTTATTCAAAAAGGAGATAACTTAGAAGTAACTTATAAAGATGGTTCTAAAGATACAATCCCAGTAGATAAAGTTGTGAAATTAGATAAACAACCAGCAATCGATGCAGTAAATAACAAAGCAACAGACCAAATCGCAGCTATCAATGGTAATGATAACTTAACACAAGCTGAAAAAGATAAAGCTATTGCAAAAGTTAATGAAGATAAACAAGCGGCATTAGATCAAATCGATGATGCTACAAACAAAGCAGTAATTGATACGGCTAAAGAAGAAGGTACTGTGGCTGTAGCGAAAGTTAACCCAGTAGCGAAAGAAGCTGCTAAACAAGCTGTTACAGATGCATTAAAAGCTAAAAATGATGCACTTGATGCGCGTGAAGATTTAACTCAAAAAGAAAAAGAAGATGCAAAAGTAGCTGCTAAAGTAGAAGCAGATAAAGCAATTGTTAAAATTAATGAACAACCAGATACTGCACCAACTCCAGCAGAAGCAACAACAGCACAAACAGCAGTTGATACTGGAAAAGCTGATGGTACGGATGCAATCGCTAAAATTAATCCAATCGGTAAACAAGCAGCATTAGATAAAATCGATGAAGCATTAAAAGCAAAAGAAAAAGAAATCGATGATCGTACTGACTTAACTGATGAAGAGAAAAAAGAAGTTAAAGATAAAGCTAAGGAAATTGCAGATACTAAAAAAGCAGAAATTAATGCTAAGGAAAATAATGCAGATACAGAAGCAGAAGCTGGAACAATTCAAGGTGAAATCAATACAGCAGGTACTGATGGAGCAGCGGCTATTACAGCTTTAACAAAAGCTCCAGCGAAAAAACCAGAAGCAAATCAAGCAGTAGAAGGTGTAGCAAACAATAAAAAAGCAGAGATTGAAGCAGACAACACATTATCACCAGAAGCTAAGAAAAAACTTCAAGATGAAGTAGATGAAATTAAAAAAGCATCAGAAGAAGCAATTAATGGTGCTAAGAAAAATGCTGACGTTGATAAAGCTAAAAAAGCAGGTGAACAAGCAATTAAAGCAATCAACTCTGCACGTCTACCAGGTAATAAATTACTTGCTGGAAATCCTACAAACTTAAACCCAGAAGAACAAGAAAAACTTAAAAAAGCTATCGAAGCAGTAAACCCAGGTGCAACTGTAACAGTAAATCCTAATGGAAGTGCGAGTGTAATTTTACCAAATGGTAAAACTGTACCGTTAGAACAAGCAGACTTAACGAAATCTGCGGATGACTTAGCTGATCCAAATAAACCAGGTGGTAACAACATTAACCGTCCAGTGGACAAAGTTATCGTTAAAGATCCTAAGAACTTAACACCTGAAGAAAAAGCAAAAATCAAACAAGCTGTTCGTGATGTTAACCCTAACGCAGTAGTAACAATGGATGATAACGGAACAGTTACTGTTTCAACACCAGAAGGAAATACAGCAGCATTCCCAGCATCAGAATTAGTACGTACATTAGAGGATGCAGCAAATCCTGATTCAGGTAATGCAGGAGTTCGTAAGCCAGCTGATAAGTTGGTTGGAGATGCTACAAATGCAGACCTTCAAGCAAAAGCAACTGAAAAACTGAAAAAATTAAATGGTGGCGACGATAAAGTTAAAGCTATTAACTATGACACTGAAGGAAATGCAACAGTAGTTCTTAAAGACGGAACAATTGCGACAATTCCAGCATCAGACTTATTCAAAACACCAGAAGAAGCTAAAAAAGCAAATGGTGGAGATGACATCAATAAACCAAACTCACAAACGGTTGTAGCAGATAAAAATGCTTTAACAGAACCAGAACGTGAAGCAATCAAAGCGAAAATCGCTGCGGTTAACCCAGAAGGTTCAGTGATTACAGTTAACGAAAAAGGTGAAGCTACAGTAACAACACCAGAAGGAAAAACAGCAGTAATCGATGCTGATGATTTAGTTAAAGGTGCTGACGAAAAAACTAATCCAAAAGCTGGTAACAATATCAACAACCCAGCTGACAGAGTACGTGTTGCTGACAGTACGCAATTAACAGATCCTGAAATCGCTAGAATTAAAGCAGCAGTTGAAGCAGTGAACCCAGATGCTACAGTAGTAGTCGATGACCAAGGAAATGCGACTGTAACAACTAAAGATGGTAAAACTGCGACAATTCCAGTGGCAGATTTAGTCAAATCAGATGCTGATAAAGACAATGTAACTGGTGGAAACCAAGTAAACACTCCAGCAGATAGAGTAGTGGTAGAAAATCCAGCTGCATTAACAGAAGACGATAAAAATGCAATTAAAGCTAAAATTCAAGCAGTAAACCCAGGTGCTGACGTAGTATTTGATGAAAAAGGAAATGCAACAGTAACAACACCAGCAGCACCAGGTGAACAACCGAAAACTGCAACAATCCCAGCGAGCGATTTAGTAAAACCTAAAGCTGACTTAGCTGATCCAGCGAAACAAGATGCTGTAAACAAACCAGCAGACAAAGTAGTAGTTGATCCAGCATTAGAAGCAGCTAATAAAGATTTACCAACAGACGCTAAAGATGCTATTAAAGCAGCTGTAGAAGCAGTAAACCCAGGTTCAACTGTAGTAGTTGATGACAAAGGAAATGCAACAGTAACAACACCAGAAGGTAAAACTGTAGTGATTCCAAAAGCTGACTTAGTGAAGAAAGAAGCTGACAAAGAAACTGCTAAAGCAGGAAACAACATCAACAAACCAGCAGACAAAGTAGTTGCTGATAAAGATGCCTTAACTCCTGAAAATATTGAAGCAATCAAAGCTAAAGTTCAAGCAGTAAACCCAGGTTCAACAGTAGTAGTAGACGACAAAGGAAACGCAACTGTAGTTACACCAGACGGACAAACAGCAACAATTCCAGTAACTGACTTAGTGAAATCTCCAGAAGAAGCTAAAGATGCTAAAGCAGGAAACAACGTAAACAAACCAGCTGATAAAGTATCTGCAAACAAAGATGCGTTAACTCCTGAAGACATTAAAGCAATCGAAGCTAAAGTTAAAGCAGTTAACCCAGATGCTAAAGTATTCGTTGACAACAAAGGAAATGCAACAGTATCTACTCCAGATGGTAAAACAGCAACAATTCCTGTTGAAGACTTAGTAAAAGATCCAGCAGCTAAAGATGAAGTAAATGGTGGAAACAAAGTAAACACTCCAGCAACGAAAGTGGTTGTAACAGATCCTGCTAATATCAAGGCTGATGAAGATAAGATCAAAGCAGAAATTCTTAAAGTTAACCCAGGTGCAACAGTAGCATTCGATACAGAAGGGAACGCAACAGTAACAACGAAAGATGGAGCTGTAGCAACAATTCCAGCATCTGATTTAGCAAAAGATGCAGCTGACTTAACGAACCCAGACAAACAAGATGCAGTTAAGAAACCAGCAGACAAAACACTTGTTAAGAAAGCAGGCAAATTAACTCAAGCTGAAAAAGATGCAATCAAAGCAGCTGTAGAAAAAGTAAATCCAAGTGCAGACCCAACTAAACCTACTACAGTAGTTGTAGATGACAAAGGAAATGCAACAGTCACAACACCAGACGGTAAAACTGAAGTAATCCCAGCATCTGACCTAGTGAAAACTGCAAAAGAAGCTGAAGGAGCAAACGCAGGAAACAACATCAACAAACCAGCGGATAAAGTTTCAGCAACACCAGCAGATTTAACTGGAGATAAGAAAGATGAAGTTAAAGCTAAAATCCAAAAAGCTGTAGAATCAGTAAACCCAGGTGCAACTGTATTCGTTGACGACAAAGGAAACGCAACAGTCACAACACCAGACGGTAAGACAGCAACAATTCCTGTGGAAGATTTAGTGAAAGATCCAGGTGCTAAAGAAACTGCAACAGCAGGAAACAAAGTAAATACTCCAGCAGAAAGAACAGTAGTAGCAAATCCAGCTGAATTAACTGATGCTGAAAAAGCTAAGATTACTGCAGCAATTCAGGCGGTAAACCCTGAAGGAACTAAAGTCGTATTTGACGAAGCAGGAAACGCAACAGTAACAGTACCGAATGAAGACGGAACTACAGCTACAGCGACAATCCCTGTAAGTGACCTAGTGAAATCAAATGCTGAAAAAGATCTATTGGATCCAGCTAAACAAAATCCAGTTAAGAAACCTATCGATCAAACAGTAGTTGCTGATAAAGATGCACTAACACCAACAGACAAAGAAAAAATCGCAGCTAAAGTTAAAGAAGTTAACCCAGGCTCAACAGTATTTGTAGATGATAAAGGAAATGCAACAGTAACAACTACAGATGGTAAGACAGCTGTAATCGCAGCGGATGATTTAGTGAAAACTGATGATGAAGTATTAAGCGATCCAAAAGCAGGTAACGTTATTAACAAACCAGCAGATCGAGTGTTTGTTAAAGATGGACAAATTACGGATGATGTTAAAGCAAAAATCGCTGCTAAAGTTCAACGTATAAATCCAGGAGCAACAGTATTCGTAGATGAAAATGGAAATGCGACAGTAACAACACCAGAAGGTAAAACAGCAACAATTCCAGTAGCTGATTTAACGAAGACTGACGCTGATAAAGCTAAAGTGAATGCAGGAAATAAAATCAATTCACCAGCAGACAGAGTGCTAGTGAAAGACAGAGATAAATTGACAGCGGAAGATATTCAAGAAATTGAGAAAAACATCTTAGAAGTGAACCCAGGAGCAACAGTAGTATTTGACGCAAAAGGAAATGCGACTGTTAAGAATGCAAATGGAGACATCGCAACAATTCCTGTAGAAGCCTTAGCGAAACCAAAAGCAGATCTATTAAAACCTGAGAAACAAGATTTAATTAAGAAACCTGTTGATAAGGTATTAGTAACAGATCCAGCTAACGTGGATAAAGAGGCTATTAAGAAAGCTGTTGAGGAAGTGAACCCAGGTTCAACGGTTGTTGTTGATGACAATGGAAATGCAACGATAACTACAGAAGATGGTAGGAGCTTTGTAATTCCAGCAAAAGATTTAGTGAAAACTGCAGAAGAAGCTAAAAATGCAAAAGCTGGAAATAACATTAACAAACCAGCGGATAAAGTAGTAGTAGCAGATCCAACTAAACCATTATCTCCAGAAGAGAAAAAAGCGATTGAGGCTAAGATTAAAGCAGTAAATCCAGATGCGAAAGCGATTTTCGTAGATGATAAAGGAAATGCTACAGTAACTGTAGTAGATAAAGATGGTAATACAGCTACAGCAACAATTCCGGCAAAAGATTTAGTGAAAAATGCAGAAGAAGCTAAACAACCAAATGCAGGAAATAAGGTAAATACACCAGCAGATAAAGTAGTTGTAAGCGATCCAGATCATTTATCAGACGAAGATAAAGCTAAGATTGCAGACGCAATCAAAGCGGTAAATCCAGAAGCTAACGTGGCATTTGACGACAAAGGAAATGCAACGGTAACAACTAAAGATGGTGATATTGCAACAATTCCAGCGGCTGATTTAGTGAAAACTGCAGAAGAAGCAGCGAAACCAAATGCAGGAAACAATATCAACACACCAGCTGATAAGACTGTAGTAGCAGATCCAAACTCATTAACTGATGATGAGAAGAAAGCAATTGCGGCTAAAGTAGCAGCAGTTAACCCTGGTGCAACTGTAGCAGTAGATGACAAAGGAAACGCAACAGTAACAGTAAATGGTAAGACAGCGGTCATTCCAGCGGCGGCATTAACTAAGACAGCAGATTCAGCTAAAGAACCAAATGCAGGAAACGATGTAGTTAAACCAGCTGACAAGACAGTTGTAGAAGATCCAGAATCATTAACAAAAGATGAGCAAGATGCAATCGCAGCTAAAGTTGCAGAAGTGAATCCAGAAGCTAAAACTGTAGTTGTTGATGACCAAGGAAATGCAACTGTAACAACTAAAGATGGTAAGACAGTGGTTATCCCAGCGAAAGATTTAGTGAAAACAGCAGAAGAAGCAGCTAAGCCAAATGCAGGAAACGATGTAAACACTCCAGCAGATAAGACTGTAGTAGCAAATCCGAATGCTCTAACTCCAGAAGAGAAAAAAGCAATCGAAGAAAAAGTTAAAGCAGTAAATCCAGGTGCTGAAGTTGTAGTGGACAACAAAGGAAACGCAACAGTAACTAAAGATGGTAAGACAGCAGTCATTCCAGCATCAGACTTAACTAAGACAGCAGATTCGGCTAAAGAACCAAACGCAGGAAACGACGTAGTTAAACCAGCAGATAAGACTGTAGTAGCAAATCCAGACTCATTAACACAAGATGAGAAAGATGCAATTGCAGCTAAAGTTAAAGCAGTAAATCCAGATGCGACTGTAGTAGTAGACGACAAAGGAAATGCAACAGTTACACCTAAAGATGGAAAACCAGTTGTAATTCCAGCATCAGACTTAACTAAGACAGCATCAGACGCAGCTAAACCAAACGCAGGAAACGACGTAGTTAAACCAGCAGATAAGACTGTAGTAGCAAATCCAGACTCATTAACACAAGATGAGAAAGATGCAATTGCAGCTAAAGTAGCAGCCGTCAATCCAGGTGCTGAAGTTGTAGTAGACGACAAAGGAAACGCAACAGTAACAGTAAATGGTAAGACAGCGGTCATTCCAGCGACAGACTTAACGAAGAATGCAGATGCAGAAAAGGCACCAAAAGCAGGAAATGACATTGTTAAACCAGCTTCTAAGACAAAAGTAGCAAATCCAGATAGCTTAACTCCAGAAGAGAAGAAAGCAATCGCAGATAAAGTGACAGCAGTAAATCCAGGTTCAACTGTAGTCGTAGACGACAAAGGAAACGCAACAGTAACTCTTCCAAACGGAAATACAGCAGTTATTCCAGCATCAGATTTAACAAAATCTGAAAAAGATGTGAACGATGGCAAAGCTAAAGACAATGCAGTTACACCAGCTTCTAAGACAAAAGTAGCAAATCCAAATGCCTTAACTGAAGCTGAGAAGAAAGCAATCGCAGACAAAGTTAAAGCAGCAAATCCAGGTGCTGAAGTTGTAGTAGATGACAAAGGAAATGCAACTGTAGTGAAAGATGGCAATGTTTCAGTTATCCCATCAACAGACTTAGTTAAAGTTGAAGATGATGCTACGAAACCAAATGGTGGTAACGATGCAAACACACCAGCAGCTAAGACTGTAGTAGCAGATCCAACTCAACTTACAGATGAAGAAAAAGCAGCTGTTAAGAAAGCTGTAGCAGCAGTCAACCCAGGATCAACCGTAGTCGTAGATGACCAAGGAAACGCAACAGTAACCAAAGGTGACGGAACAGTTCTTAACATCCCAGCTTCAGATTTAGTCATCCCAGCAGAAAAATTCGCTGACGAAGCTAAGACTGCTAAAGTGAAAACACCAGCTATCCGTACATTAGTTGGAAATAAAGAAAACTTAACAAAAGACGAAAAAGACGCTGTTAAGAAATCAATTGAAGCAGTAAACCCAGGCGCAACTGTAGTAGTAGACGATAAAGGAAACGCAACAGTAACAATGCCAGACGGTTCTACAGCAACAATTTCTAAAGAACAACTAGTGAAAGATAAAGAAGCTGTTTCTAAATCTAAACACGGTGGAGATAATCTTGATATCGACTTGAGTAAAGTAGAGGTAGCAGACCTTGCTAATATTACTCCAGAAGAAAAAGCGAAATTCCAATTCAAAGTTCTAGGTGCTATCACAAATGTAGAAGAATTCGATCTTGATGCTTACATTAAATCAACAGATAAAGATGGAAACACAGTTTACACATCTAAAGATGGTAAAGTGAAAATTACTATTGATAAAGATGGTAATGCAACAGTCGAAAAAGATGGTAAGAAAGAAGTAGCTGTTAATATTGATAAAGCTGGAAATGTAACGATCGTTACAAAAGAAGGTCAAGTATTAGCTATTCCAAGAGATGATGCATTCAAACAACGTCCATATGTACCATCAAATGGTGGAGGCAATAACGCAGCTAATAACACTGCCGCAAAAGTGGATAAAGCGAAGTTAGAAGGTGCTGTCCATCAATTAGATGAATTGATCATTAAAGAATCAGCTAAGCTTGGTGCAGAAACTGCAAAAGAAGCGAAGGACTTATTAGCAGATGCTAAGAAAGTATTTGCAGATCCGAAAGCAAGCCAAGATGAAGTGGATGCAATGGTTAAACGTATCGAAGACTTTATGGCGAAAGTTGCTCCATCAACTGATCATGCAACTCCAGCTAACGACCAAGCTGCTCAAACACCAGCTGTAGCTCCAGCTACTACTCAAGCAGCAGCTAATGCTAGCCAAGAAGCAGCAGCAAACGCGCGTAAAGCAGCTAAAGAATTGCCAAATACAGGTACAGCAGATTCTACTGTAGCTATGGTAGCAGCTGCCGCAAGTGCATTACTTGGTCTTGGTCTTGCAGGCCGTCGTCGTAAAGAAGACGAAGAAGCTTAATTGGTAGATTGTTTGATAAACATCAGATAATAAATCCGATTTTCAAAGCTTAAACTCTTCGAAAATCAAATTCAAACCGCGTTAGCTTCGCCTTGCCGTACTCAAGTACAGTCTACGGCTAGCTTCCTAGTTTGCTCTTTGATTTTCATTGAGTATCAAACAAGTACCTCTCATAAGAAAATCTCCTAGCAGGAAAGTCTGCTAGGAGATTTTTGCATTATGTGACTATAGTGGATTGAATTAAGAACAGTGTGATGTGACTACAATAAATTGAAGCAAGAATAAGACAAAAGAGTCTCGTAAAAAGTATTGCAACTTACCAATACCTTTTTGATGTGCTTTTTGATATGAGTCGATGTTTTTTCAATAGAGTTGTACTCAGGTGAGTAGGGAGGAAGTGGTAAAAGTTTATACCCAAACTTTTCATATAATATAGTGAGTTGAGCCTGAAATAGTACACTATGACTTCTAAAACATTACTAGAAATTGATTGGATTTTCCTGACTGATTTATTCAGATTTAATTTCACTATAATACCACAAGCCTCTTTAAGAGGTAAATGACGCGTCAAGAGCAATGAGACCTAAACAATAACGTGAAAGCCAGCGTCTTTAAGTGCCGGCTGGTAATTTGGACTTATAGCCCTGGTACAGAGGCTGGATAAAACTTAACTTCAGGAAAAAGTGAAGTAAATTTTTCGCAATAAAACGCCTAGTATCAAGATTTTTCAACACGTGACAATATGTGTTTTCTAATTTTAAATATTTTTTACCCAGCATCATGATTTTTGTTTAGTATAAGAACACCTTGCTTGGCGCAGGGTGTTTCGCGTGAAACAGAAGAATTATCTAGTTTCAAATGCCACAGTTAGACAAACTTATGATAAAATAGCAGAAAGGGAATGTTTCCTAAGAGCAATCCTATCGATTAGCAATTGGAGGTATTATGGTACACTTAAAATTAGTAAAACAAGAAATAGAAGCTGAAAAGTCAGCATCTGTAGAAGCTTGGATCATTTCCGTCAAATTTAAAAAAGGTTGCTGCCGACATATACAGATTCCAAAAACAAAAACGTTAGCGGAACTAGCAGATGTGATTTTATGGAGTTTCGATTTTGCAAGTGATCATGCTCATGCATTTTTCATGGATAATGTTGCGTGGAGTCATGCAGATTCTTACTTTCTTAGCTTTGTCAGTGACGATGTTGAAGAACGTTACACAGAAAATGTCTATCTGGATATCCTAAGTGTCAAACAAAAATTTAAGTTTATTTTCGACTTCGGTGATGAATGGCGTTTCGAATGTCAAGTGCTGAGAGAAATCGAGATAGAGGACGAAGAAGCTTATCTCGTACGTTCGATTGGAACGCCACCAGAACAATATCCAGATTATGATGGTTTTGACTATGAAGAATGGTAGAGTGGGTAGTTGAGAAACAAAAAATAATCCACTAGTGCTAAACAGAAATCAAAAAGTAAACTACAGGACTAACCACAGATAGATTAACATTCTTTTTGAGGCTTTAGATAATATTGACAAAATCGGAAATAAATCTATGAAAAGGTTACCTACCTAGATTGCTTTTTGATTTTAGAAGAGTATAGATTGATTTCGTGTATTCATTCCTAATTCCTAAAAACTGAAGCACTGTTTTCCTCAGGCTTATCTGGGGAAGGCAGTGATTTTTTGAAACGAAAACATAGATATCCGTGTCTCCTCATTTCCCTTATTTTAACCATTCAGGAAATTTCGAGAACCCTCTACAATTTTCAGTCAAATAAATTGCATTCGTTTTCTCAAACAGGTATACTAGTATAGTTAGATGAAAAATTCTGAAAATTTAAGAATAGAAAAGAGAACAAATCTTATGGCAAAAGATATTCGTGTCTTACTTTACTACCTTTATACTCCAATTGAAAATGCAGAGCAATTTGCTGCAGACCACTTGGCTTTCTGTAAATCGATCGGTCTTAAAGGCCGTATCCTAGTCGCTGACGAGGGAATTAACGGAACAGTTTCAGGTGACTATGAAACAACTCAAAAATACATGGACTACGTTCACAGCCTCCCAGGTATGGAAGACCTCTGGTTCAAGATTGACGAAGAAAATGAACAAGCCTTCAAGAAGATGTTTGTTCGCTACAAGAAAGAGATTGTCCACCTTGGTTTGGAAGACAACGACTTTGACAACGACATCAACCCACTTGAAACAACAGGTGCCTACTTGTCTCCAAAAGAGTTCAAAGAAGCCCTTCTTGACGAAGATACCGTTGTCCTTGACACACGTAACGATTACGAGTACGACCTAGGACATTTCCGTGGGGCTATCCGCCCAGACATCCGCAACTTCCGTGAGTTGCCACAGTGGGTTCGTGACAACAAAGAAAAATTCATGGACAAGCGCGTCGTGGTTTACTGTACAGGTGGCGTTCGCTGTGAGAAATTCTCAGGCTGGATGGTCCGTGAAGGTTACAAAGATGTCGGCCAATTGCACGGCGGAATCGCAACTTACGGTAAAGACCCAGAAGTTCAAGGTGAGCTTTGGGATGGAAAAATGTACGTCTTTGATGAGCGTATCGCCGTAGATGTCAACCATGTCAACCCAACCATCGTAGGGAAGGACTGGTTTGATGGGACACCATGTGAACGTTATGTCAACTGTGGAAATCCTTTCTGTAACCGTCGCATCCTGACGTCAGAAGAAAATGAAGACAAGTACCTTCGTGGATGCTCACACGAGTGCCGTGTTCACCCACGTAACCGCTATGTTTCAGAAAATGAATTGACACAAGCTGAAGTGATCGAGCGCCTAGCCGCTATCGGTGAAAGCTTGGATCAGCAGGCAGCTACTGTATAAGATCAAACAGTCCTTAGGGGCTGTTTTTCTATGCTTTGTACTCAAAAATCTAAAGTTTGTTTCTGTATCTTTCAGAAAAATAAGGTATACTGTATGTAAACGATTTCAAAGGAGTCCAGTTATGGCGAAAACATTTTTTATTCCAAATAAACAGAGCATTTTAGGAGAACAGGAGATTTTGACTGCCAAGTCGATCTTGGCCTTGGTAGATGGTTTGGAGTCACATAGCTATGATGCAGTCTATCTCCGTCAGCCTCTTAACCGTCTTGAGTATATCGAGTGTGCGATAGTGGGGCAATCACAATTTCTTTTTAAGGTCAGTTATGCTGATGGTCAAAAGGCTTACCGTGTCGATCTTCCTGACCTACTCACGAAGACAGACTGGCGGATTATCAAATCATTTTTAGATGCTCTGCTTGCTTATACAGGAACTGAGATTGAAGGACTAGATGGTTTTGATTTTGAAGCTTATTTCCAAGCAAGTATTCAAGCCCATCTAGCAGACACTGCAGCTCGTTTTATGATTTGCCAAGGAGTTTTTAATCCTGTTTTCTTTAGTCATGAGGATTTGAAAAGCTTTTTAGAGGAAGACGGCTTGGTACAGTTTGAAGCGCGTGTGCGTGCGGTTCAAGAGACGGATGCTTACTTTGCAAGAGTTTCCTTCTATCAGGATGGAGAAGGACAAGTTCACGGTGTTTACCATCTGGCTCAAGGAGTCAAGACAGTGTTACCGAGAGAACCATTTGTTCCTGCAGCCTATATGGAGCAATTGGTGAATAAGGAAGTTCAGTGGGAGATTGACTTGGTTCAAATTACAGGAGACGGCTCTAAACCAGAAGACTATGAAGCCATTGCCCGCTTGGACTATGCAAAATTCCTAGAGTCATTATCATCAGCATCTTACCACCAATTAGATGCCAATCAATTAGAAATACAACCCATCCTAGGACAAGATTTTAAAGCATTAGCACAAGAAGAGTAAATCAGAAGCAGGTCAATCGACTTGCTTTTTTGACATAGAAAAAATCCTGCCATGAAAGACAGGATTGCTACTCAATGAAAATCAAAGAGCAAACTAGGAAGCTAGCCGCAGGCTGCTCAAAACACTGTTTTGAGGTTGTAGATGAAACTGACGAAGTCAGTAACCATACATACGGTAAGGCGAAGCTGACGTGGTTTGAAGAGATTTTCGAAGAGTATGAAGTTTAAAGAAAGGCCAAGATACGAAGATAATCTCCAATCAGTGCCACTTCAGCTACAAAGAAGAGGAGGATAATGACTCCGTTCACAAGGACAGACAAGAATAATTGATAGAAGGAGTCGGTTTCACTTGATTGACTTGGTCTGGTAATGATATGGAGACTGGCAAGTAGAATGATTCCAATGCTAATCACACACAAAAGGGCTGTAAATCGTAGGCTGTCAAAGAAGGCAAAGAAACTAGCAATAGCAGTGAGGAAGATTGGAATTGCCAAGAGTTGACTATATTGTTGGAGAACCTTTTCTAGCGTCCAGTCTTTTTCCTGGTAGATAAATCGTCTCACGACGAAACTACCCAAGAGGAATGAAAAGAAGAAGAGTGTTGTCGCTACTAGGATAGAGATAATCGAAAAGAGATTTAATGAAGCAAATTGTTCAGGGAAGTGATTATGCATAGTTGCGATATGTCCATAGTAAGCATGTTTGATGTGGTAGATACTAAAGAAAAAGGAAGATGCAGAAAACAGAATGAGCAAGAGAAAGGCTGTGTAGCTGTGTGTGCTACTTGTTTCAAGCTTGCTTGTAGGAGATTTGAGAGCCTCCACTAGCCAAGACCAAAAATCAAGCGCTTGCTCTTTCCATTTATCTGTAGATTTTAGAGTTTGGTCGGGGATATAGGGACTTTCTAAGGATTGACTGATAAGAAGGGGCTCTTTCGTGGTTGGTTTTTGCTGAGGAAGTGCTTCTTGACTCTCTTCAGCTATAGTGACTTTTTCTGTTTCTTTAGAAAGGTCTTGCTCTTCCTCAGTAGAATCTAATGCCTTCTTTTCTTCTATTTCTGTTCTCGCTTCACTGTCTTCAGGTGTTTCAATTGTTTCTTCTTGCTGGCTTTCCAGTTCGACCTCAGCTTGAGAGACTTCCTCCTCTACTTGAGTATTTTTTTCAATTGGTGTATCGAGATCGGCTATCGTTTCTTCAGCCTTGTCTGCAACCTCTTGAGCTTGCTCTTCAGGTTTGTTCTTGCTTGTTGTTTTTACAAAATCATTACTTTCAAACCATTCTTGTTTCATGGTAGAACCTCCTTTTTAGTTAGATAAATATGCTTCCATAGTAGCAGATGTAAGTGCTTTTGTCAATGTCTGATTGGTGTGGATACTAGAGTGATATCATTATCAGCTCTAGCAATGAGTTGATCCTTGACACCAGCTTTTTCAGTTTTGTAAGGGTTGCTTAATTCTGTGTATTTTGATCCAGGTTTTTCTCTTGTGGCTTGTAAGATAGAACCATAGTTACTTGAGATGTCCCAATTAATTCGTTGGCTTTCTTTTTGCGTCAGAGTGATTGAGAGATGGTCTTTAGAAGTTAATTCCACCTTGCCGTGAACTTGGATATTTTCAGCGTGGAAGTGATGTTCTGTTGACTCTAGCTGACTATCTGTAAGGTCTGTATCAAAGATATTGATAATATTTGGTGTTGTGAGTTTACTGTTTTTGATACGACTTCCTTCAATTCGGAGGAGATAGCTATTATTGGTATTGAGGGTCGCATTTTCAAGACTAGCATTAGTGATACTGGTTTGACCGCGATTTGCTGAGATGTTGATCCCTTTTAGACTTCTTCCCTTTGGAACTTGGAGAATAACTTCATTAAAACGACTAGAGTAGCTACTTGCGATATGGAGAATCCCGCCAATTCCAGAAGAGAGAAATGGAGTTTCAGACAGTTTCTTATCAGTGAGGCTTAGAGTTTTGTCGTTTTGATTTGTGACAAGATCATGGTTAGCAGAAATAGATGGATGATAAGAAATGTGGATTTGATCATCGAAAGAGTCTGTGATGGTGAGCGCGTGTTGGTGGAGCGTAATATCTAGGTTTTCGACTTCCTTGCCAAAGGTCAGCTCTTCCATCTGACTATCATAGACAGGTTCCTTGGACATGGCAAGTAGGCTCTTGATTCCGTCAGATTGGATCCCTACAAAGAGCAGGATAAAGCCGATAATGGTAGTCACCACACCAAAAATGAGAAATCCTTTTGTCAATTTACGCATGCTGGTCACCTCTCTTTCCTTTTTTGAGAACAAATTGCACCAGGCGAACAATGAGTAGGCCGAAGAAGCGGGCTACATAGGAAATACCTAGTAAGACTAGTGAAGAAGCACCGATAGCCAGTAAACCAGCACCAAAAATCAAGATAAAGGCTGATTTAGCTTGGGCTAAGACAGTGAAACTTTCAACTAAAAATAGGAATCCGCCGATGATACCAAGTATGGAAACCGCAAAGAAAGCCAAGATGACAGTCAAGGCTGCCACAAGGATTGCGAACAGGGACACGAGGATGGCGATTCCCAGAGGAATACCGATGGGTGCTGCAAGGAGAGCTAACAAGGCGATATGCAAAATTTGTCGGTTATTCTTTTGAGCGGGTGCTTCATTGATTTTTTTATCGAGAAGATTGGATAGAACTTCGTGGGCTGCTTCTTTGGGAGTTCCCAAACTGGCAATGAGTTCTTCTTCTCCTTCGACTCCAGCATCGTCAAAGAGTTCCCTGAAATAGTCCATGGCTTCAATTTGGTCAGCCTGAGGCAGTTTTTTGAGATAGAGTTCTAGCTGAGTCAGGTATTCAGTTCTTGTCATGGCGGATACTCCCTTCTATGATGCCATTGATGGTGTCTGTATAGAGTGCCCATTCATCTTTTAGGGTCAAGAGCTGTTCTATACCACCATTTGTCAAGGAGTAGTATTTGCGCATGCGACCTTGGAACTCTCTAGAATAGGTTGTCAGAAAGCTATTGCCTTCCAATTTTTTGAGAATGGGATAGAGTGTGGATTCTTTGATATTAGCGATCAGCTTAATGGTTTGGCTAATCTCATAACCATAAGAATCCCCTTTTTCCAGTACGGCCAAGATGAGAAATTCAATCAAGGCAGAGGATGTTGGGAAGTACATGGGAAACCTCCTTTTCTAATGTATAAGATTTTTATATATAATTTTTCTACACATACATTGTACATCTAAAAGAAAGCCCTGTCAAGAGAAATGTGTAAAATTTTTATATATAAAAAACGCAGGCTTTGTACTGACCCCAAAAAGTTAGATTTTTTCTGTCTAACTTTTAGGGTGCAGTTCATTCAAGGATTGATACTATGTGTTTTTCTGATTTTATACTCTTCGAAAATCTCTTCAAACTACGTCAGCTTAGCCTTGCCGTAGTACGGTTACTGACTTCGTCAGTTCTATCTGCAACCTCAAAACGGTGTTTTGAGCTGACTTCGTCAGTTCTATCTGCAACCTCAAAACGGTGTTTTGAGATGACTTCGTCAGTTCTATCCACAACCTCAAAACACTGTTTTGAGCAACCTGTGGCTAGCTTCCTAGTTTGCTCTTTGATTTTCATTGAGTATTAAAGACTTTTTGCCCAGCCTCTTCTCCTCTTGCTTTTAATTGTCTGAATCAATATTCTTATTTCAAAAAAGGTAGTGAAAAAGGTAGTGATTCGGTTGATTTTTATTGAAATGTACTGAAATTAACAAAAAGAAAAAAACGCTTGAACAGCGTTTTTCTTCTGTATTGATTCGTATTGAATGCTTACTTCACTTCTGTAAACACAACGTGTTTGCGAAGTTTTGGTGAGTATTTCTTCAATTGAAGACGGTCTGGAGTGTTACGTTTGTTTTTAGAAGTAAGGTACAAGCGTTCACCAGATTCTTTGTGTTCAAGTGTAATATTTACGCGCATGGTATCTCCCTTCTATTATTCAGCTGATGCAGCTTTAGCGATTTTACGTCCTTTGTAGTATCCTTTAAGTGATACACGGTGAGAACGTGAGTAATCTCCAGTAGTTTCGTCAAAGTTTACAGATGGAGCTGTTACTTTGTAGTGTGTACGACGTTTGTTTTTCTTCGCTTTTGAAGTGCGACGTGCAGGTACTGCCATTTTGATTTCTCCTTTAGGTATTTATATTCGATTCAATCTACTGATTTTCATCAACCATACTAGGATAACACATTTTTTTTGTAAAGTAAAGTTACTTGACAAAAAAAGATGAAAAAATTCTCCTGTCAGTCCTAGCAGACAGGAGAAGGTGTTAAATATCAATCTCAAATGGTTCGTCAATGGTTTCTGATACGTATTTTCCGTCTTTCTTCCGTTGTTTGACACATTCTGTGAGGAGATATTCGATTTGCCCATTGACTGAACGAAAGTCATCTTCTGCCCATGATGCGAGTGCAGCGTATAACTTTGTTGAGAGTCGAAGGGGGATCTGCTTTTTTTTAGCTTCAGCCATCTTTAGTAAAGACTTCCTGTGTTGACAATTGGTTGTGCATCATGATTGCCACAAAGAACGACAAGGAGATTTGAAACCATGGCAGCTTTTCGTTCTTCGTCAAGTTCTACCAATTCCCCTTCATTGAGCCGTTCTAGTGCCATTTCAACCATTCCTACAGCACCATCTACAATCATCTTCCGGGCATCAATAATGGCTGATGCTTGTTGACGTTGAAGCATGACAGCAGCAATTTCTGGAGCGTAAGCTAGGTAAGTAATACGTGCTTCAAGGATTTCCAAGCCAGCATCCTCAACACGACTTTGGATTTCTTCACGAATACGGTTAGCCACAATTTCGCTAGAGCCACGGAGACTACCTTCATCTGCTTGGCCGTCACCCGTAGTATCCACGTTAGGAGACACATCGTAAGGATAGATGCGGACAATATTACGGAGGGCGCTATCACATTGCAATGAAAGATATTCTTTGTAGTTGTCCACATTGAAGACTGCTTTGGCTGTATCAACAACTCTCCAAGTTACCGCGATCCCGATTTCTACGGGATTTCCTAGACAATCATTGATTTTTTGGCGAGAATTGCTTAAGGTCATAACCTTGAGGGAAATCTGTTTCTTGCCAATTTCAATGTTTACATCATTGCCATTTGATGATTTCATTCCTGACAAAGGAGCTTTTGTGCTAACATCACCACTTTGTCCAAGTTGAGTATGGTTTGCAGGGTTGACTGCTACGCTGAAGGGATTGACAAAGTAAAAACCAGGTTCTTTGATGGTACCTGTATAATTACCAAAGAGTGTCAGAACCAGAGCTTCTTGAGGTTTGACAACTTTTAAACCAGCATGAGTTAGCACTGCAATTACGATTAGTAAAGGTCCGATAATAATTCCAAAAATGTTTTCCGAACCAACACCCATTATCAATATAAAGATACCAAGTACGATTGTCAACTCAATGAGAATCAATGCGAATACACCATTTGGTTTTGAATTGATTAGTTTTTCAGTCATAAGAATGACCTCCTATTATTTGATATCTAAATGATATCACTTTGGTTTATAAAGTCAAGAAAAAAATGAAATATTTTTAAAGAAAAGATTGTTGTATAGAATTTTCTGAAAATTCAAGAATTTTCTTCTGTTCATTGCTTTTAAAATGTGCTATAATAGTAAAAACTGAAATGGGAGGGAACAAATGACTGAATTAGATAAACGTCACCGCAGTAGCATTTATGACAGTATGGTAAAATCGCCAAACCGTGCCATGCTTCGTGCGACTGGTATGACAGATAAGGACTTTGAAACACCGATTGTTGGGGTAATTTCGACTTGGGCGGAAAATACGCCATGTAATATCCACTTGCATGATTTTGGGAAATTGGCTAAAGAAGGTGTCAAATCGGCAGGTGCTTGGCCTGTGCAGTTTGGGACTATCACTGTAGCGGACGGGATTGCTATGGGAACGCCTGGTATGCGCTTCTCTTTGACATCTCGTGATATTATTGCGGACTCAATCGAGGCGGCTATGGGTGGCCACAACGTCGATGCTTTTGTTGCTATCGGTGGCTGTGACAAGAACATGCCTGGTTCTATGATTGCCATTGCTAATATGGATATCCCAGCTATTTTCGCCTATGGTGGAACTATTGCACCGGGAAATCTTGATGGCAAAGACATTGACTTGGTTTCTGTCTTTGAAGGGATCGGAAAATGGAACCACGGTGACATGACAGCTGAGGACGTAAAACGTCTCGAATGTAATGCCTGCCCTGGCCCTGGTGGCTGTGGTGGTATGTATACAGCTAATACCATGGCGACTGCTATCGAAGTTTTGGGTATGAGTTTGCCAGGCTCATCCTCTCATCCAGCTGAATCAGCTGATAAGAAAGAAGATATCGAAGCAGCAGGACGTGCTGTTGTTAAGATGTTGGAACTTGGTCTCAAACCGTCAGATATCTTGACTCGTGAAGCCTTTGAAGACGCCATCACTGTAACTATGGCTCTCGGTGGTTCTACAAACGCCACTCTTCACTTGCTTGCCATTGCTCATGCTGCCAATGTTGACTTGTCTCTTGAGGACTTCAATACGATCCAAGAGCGTGTGCCTCACTTGGCCGACTTGAAACCATCTGGTCAGTATGTCTTCCAAGACCTCTATGAAGTCGGTGGTGTCCCTGCGGTTATGAGATATCTCTTGGCAAATGGTTTCCTTCATGGAGACCGCATTACATGTACTGGTAAGACTGTCGCTGAAAACTTAGCTGACTTTGCAGACCTCACACCAGGTCAAAAAGTTATTATGCCACTTGAAAATCCAAAACGTGCAGATGGTCCGCTTATCATCTTGAACGGGAACCTTGCCCCTGACGGTGCAGTTGCCAAGGTATCAGGTGTTAAAGTGCGTCGTCACGTTGGACCAGCTAAAGTATTTGACTCAGAAGAAGATGCTATTCAGGCCGTTCTGACAGATGAAATCGTTGATGGCGATGTAGTTGTTGTTCGTTTCGTTGGACCTAAAGGTGGCCCTGGTATGCCTGAGATGCTGTCACTTTCATCAATGATCGTTGGTAAAGGTCAAGGAGACAAGGTTGCCCTCTTGACAGACGGCCGTTTCTCTGGTGGCACTTATGGTCTGGTTGTTGGACATATCGCTCCTGAAGCTCAGGATGGTGGACCAATTGCCTACCTTCGTACAGGCGATATCGTTACGGTTGACCAAGATACCAAAGAAATTTCCATGGCCGTATCGGAAGAAGAGCTTGAAAAACGTAAGGCAGAAACAACCTTGCCACCACTTTACAGCCGTGGTGTCCTCGGTAAATATGCCCATATCGTATCATCTGCTTCACGTGGAGCCGTGACAGACTTCTGGAATATGGACAAGTCAGGTAAAAAATAAACTCAAAAAGCAAGCCAACTTCGGCTTGCTTTTTTTCATCTTCAAAAGTAATTTACCTGCTTAACGAGGTGGCAGTCCAAGGGCAATACGGCCGTAGCGACTGATTCGTGTGATTTTCCAAGCAGGCGACCAGGTAACTTCAACCTTGACATCTTCGATACCCTCGATTTGTTTCAGACCTGCCACGATTTCGATAGGCAGGCTTTCGGCACAATCGCAGGCAGTATCGGTGAAGGTCATGACAATCTTACAGAGACCTGTTTCGTCCAGATTGATTTCATAAATCAATCCTAGATTGTAAACATCCAATTCCACATCTGTATCAAAAACCTTCTCTAGTTTTTCGATAATTTGGTCTTGCAAGGCCAAAGCACGGTCATTGATTTTGATATCCTCTCTCATTACAGTCCCTCCACGTGATAAATATCCTCTATTTTCTCATAATTCTGACAATTTGGCAAGTTTTTGATGAATTTTCTGAAAAGACTCTCTTGAGATTTTCTTCTCTCACTGTTTTAATCCCCCTATTTATGGTAAAATAAGACTATTAAGTTTAAAGAGGATTCCCTATGAAATTACAAAAACCAAAAGGAACGCAGGATATTTTACCTGCTGAGTCTGCCAAGTGGCAGTACGTTGAGGGCTTTGCCCGTGAGATTTTCAAGCGCTATAACTATGCAGAAGTGCGTACGCCTATTTTTGAGCATTACGAGGTCATCAGTCGCTCTGTCGGAGATACGACCGATATCGTGACCAAGGAAATGTACGATTTCTATGACAAGGGTGACCGCCATATTACACTCCGCCCAGAAGGAACTGCGCCCGTTGTCCGTTCCTACGTGGAAAATAAACTCTTCGCCCCAGAAGTACAAAAGCCAAGTAAGTTCTACTACATGGGCCCTATGTTCCGCTATGAGCGTCCACAGGCAGGGCGTTTGCGCCAATTCCACCAGATTGGGGTTGAGTGTTTTGGTTCTAGCAATCCAGCTACCGATGTGGAAACAATCGCGATGGCAGCCCATTTCTTGAAAGAAATCGGCATCCAAGGTGTCAAATTGCACCTTAACACTCTTGGAAATCCTGAGAGCCGTGCGGCCTACCGTCAAGCCTTGATTGACTATTTGACACCGCTCAAGGAGACCTTGTCTAAGGATAGCCAGCGTCGCTTGGAGGAAAATCCTCTTCGTGTCTTGGACTCTAAGGAGAAAGAAGACAAGGTAGCAGTCGAGAATGCGCCTTCTATCTTAGACTTCCTTGATGAAGAAAGTCAAGCTCATTTTGATGCTGTGCGTCAGATGTTGGAAAATCTTGGAGTAGACTATATTATCGATACCAATATGGTGCGTGGTTTGGACTACTACAACCACACGATTTTCGAGTTTATCACTGAGATTGAGGGCAATGACCTGACAGTCTGTGCGGGTGGCCGTTACGATGGTTTGGTTTCTTACTTTGGAGGCCCTGAAACTGCTGGATTTGGTTTTGGACTTGGTGTAGAGCGCTTGCTTCTCATTCTTGAAAAGCAAGGTGTGACCCTCCCTATCGAAAACGCCCTAGATGTCTATATCGCAGTTTTGGGAGAAGGAGCAAATGTCAAGGCCTTGGAATTGGTGCAAGCCCTTCGCCAACAAGGTTTCAAAGCAGAGCGTGATTACCTCAACCGTAAACTCAAAGCTCAGTTCAAGTCAGCTGATGTCTTTGCGGCTAAGACCCTCATCACCCTCGGAGAGAGCGAAGTCGAAAGCGGACAAGTGACGGTCAAGAACAACCAAACCCGAGAAGAAGTGCAAGTGTCACTTGAGACAATCAGTCAAAACTTCTCAGAAATCTTTGAAAAATTAGGCTTTTAATAGTATTTAACACTGGTCAGGATCTTATTTATTCCTGACCTTTTTCTTTTGCAAAATGACAAAAATCCTAAACTTTTTGACAAATATGCTTGTCAAAAAGAAAAAGATGTGTTACAATATAAGCAAGTTAAGAGAAAAGGAGCAGGGAACGATTATGTGGGCATTAGGATTTGTACCTCTTGTGATTATGTTTTATCTCTATCATACCCAAAGGGTCAAGAAATTAGAGAATAAAATCAAAAGAATTGAGCAAAAACAGAAAGGAAATAAAGAAATGTCAAGATTATTAAAAGAATTGATTGGGAAAACACCGACAATCGTTGGACAAGTTTTTGGAACAGATAACTGGGAAGTTGTAGATGTTGATGAGGAATGGGTCAAGCTACGTTGTGTTGATAAAAAAGGAAAAGAAAAATTCAAACTACAACGCATTGAGGATATCCAAACCGTTGAATTTGACGGAAAGTAGGTGTGTAACATGCAACTAAAAAATCGTCTAAAAGAGCTGCGGGCTCGCGATGGCCTCAATCAAACCGAACTAGCCAAGCTAGCAGAGGTTTCCAGACAGACCATTAGCCTATTAGAACGGGACGAATACACCCCATCCGTTGTGATTGCCTTGAAAATATCTCAGATTTTCAACGAAACAGTCGAATCGGTATTTCGCTTGGAGGAGGATGAGTGATGAACATGTATAGAGTGGTTTATTATATGAGTATTCTTGCCCTTATTGTGAATGCCTTGGCTATGATTGGAACATTACTGGGTTGGTTCTATTTTGTTGAAAGTAAGTATTTGTTTTGGATTAACTTAGTCCTCTTGTCCATTTTCAATCGGTTGAAGAAAAAGGAGAAAGATGATGAACAAGTATAAAGTAATCTATTATGTAGTTGCCATAGCTCTATTAGTCAGCGTGTTTCTACTGATTGGGATGGACCTAGGCTGGTTTAGTCCCTATCAAAGTGACCAATTTATTTGGGCCTACTTTGCCCTCATCCCAGTCGTTGACTGGATTGAAAAGAAATCCAAAAATCTAGCAAGTGAATAAGGAGAATGAATATGAAAGAGTTTTTAGCAGGTTTTCAAGTAGATACTGAGAACAAAGAACTTGCAGGTGTCTGTGCAGGTTTAGGAAATTATTTTAATATCAAAACTATCGTGGTTCGTTTAGTGATGCTGTTCTTGTTTCTTTCCTCGACTGAATTTGGGATTTTGACAGTCACTCTGTATGCCTATCTTGCTGGTTGGCTAAGTAAAGAGCCTCTGGGAGCTAGTGAGACAAAAGCAAGAAACCAAGCTATTCTCTTGTTTGCTGTTTGTTTGATTTTAGTATCACTGGGAACAGAGGGCTTGACAGCTATTTATGAATCAGGTAAAGCCTTTGGTCAGTGGTTAGTTGGATTGGTTTAGTTTAGAAAGAGAATGAATATGAAAAAGAAAAATAAACGTGGATTGTTGTTATTTTTAATGTCTGTTGTCTTGGGAGGTTTCTTGGGCATGTTTGTAGGGATGTTTAAGGCACGTGCCGAATCCCACGAAATTATGTTAGATGTGAAAGTCTTGATACCATGGATATCAGGTATTTGTTTACTGATAGGTTTCATTAGTCTTCTTTTGACTTTCAATTTCCTAAAGAAAAGCAGAAAATTTCACTCCTTATATCAAGAGGAAATGGATGATGATCTGAATGAAACCTATTATGTGCAGATGTATCGGAATCTCGAGTTTGGAACTATTGCTTTTAATAGTGCAAGCGTAGCGATTTTATTGGCTCTCTTCATTTCAGGAAGTGAAGTAATTGTACTCGATATAAGCCATATAACCTTATCCCTTTCCTTTTTGGGATTAGTGTTAGTTTTAAATGCTCAAAAATATCTTTATAAAACCATTGCGATTGTTCGTCAGATTGGTTTGGTATTTTTCTCTACACCAAAGGATATCTTAGACCATTTCGATTCTTATGATGAAGGGGAGCGCAAGGCTAATTTGGAACAGAGTTTTCGGATTTTATTCCAATTAAATAACTATGTCTTGCCAGGTCTCTACTTTTTGATTGCTCTCTTTTCTTTACTGACAGGAGAGATTCAGTTACTAGCCTTCTTGCTTGTAGGAGCCATCCATATTTATATCAATGTGATGCAGTTGCCTATGGTGAAACGTTATTTCAAATAAAGGAGTTTCTATGATTCGTGTTGAAAATGTAAGCAAAAGTTTTGGGAGCAAAAAAGCTCTTCATCAGATTTCTTTTGAGATTAAGGAGGGTGAAATCTTTGGTTTTCTTGGCCCTTCTGGCTCAGGTAAAACAACCATGATTAACGTCTTGACAGGTCAGTTGGCTACAGATCAAGGTAAAACAGTTTTGTTAGGCAAGAATTCTCAAGATTTAACCTCAAATGATTTGGAACAAATTGGTATTGTTAGTGATGGTAGTGGTTTTTATGAAAAGATGAGTCTTTACAAAAATCTTCTTATCTATGCTAAGCTATATGGTCTCAAGTCAGATAGAGTAAGTCAGGTGCTCCAACAGGTTGGATTGGCAGATGCTAAAGATATTATCGCAGAAAAACTATCTACAGGAATGAAACAACGAATGTTCTTGGCTCGTGCCCTTCTTAATGCTCCTAAGATTCTCTTTCTAGATGAGCCAACCAGTGGCTTAGACCCTACAACATCTAAGATGATTCATACCCTACTTCAAGAATTAAAGCAGGCGGGGACAACTATCTTTCTGACCACGCATGATATGAATGAAGCAACTCTGCTTTGTGATCGCTTATCTCTTTTAAATAAGGGAAACTTAATAGAGTATGGAAGTCCGCAAGATATTATCCAGAAGTACCATGTGGATAAGAAAGTACGTGTGGTTTATAATGATGGACGAGAACAGATAGTCCCATTTGAAGAATTACCACATTTAGACACGACAGATTTGATGGTGGTTCACTCTTGTGAGCCAACTTTAGAAGAAATCTTTATCAGATTGACAGGAGAAAAGTTAGATGTTTAGAAAATTAAATGCCCTACTATGGTTAAGATTACAAGTCCTTATTAGCAATTCAACTTTGTTAGCAACTTTATTGATGCCTTTTGGTATTGCTGTTTTATATAATGAATTGTCAAATAAGAATGGACAATTGAGCCTATTTTTACTATCTGCTAGCTTGACGATGGTCTTGAGCATGGGAAGTGGTTATATGGTATCGATTATGATGGCAGAAGATAAGGAAAAACGAAATCTTAAATCACTCATTCTAAGTGGTGTGACAGCAACAGAATATACTTTCAGTATGCTCGTTCTCCCTATTCTGATAATGTTGCTTGCTATGATTGCACTTCCCATCTATCTTAGAGTAGATGTATCTGGTTATTTAGTTGCCTACGTTATCTATTTGCTCCTAGCAACGATTAGTATTATTTTTCTCAACCTTCTAATCGGTGCGGTTTCAGATACTCAATCTAAAGCGCAAGTTTATAGTATCTTCCCTATGTTAATTGTCTCTTTTTTACCTATAATTGCTCTTCAAAATGATACGGCTCAGAAAGTGTTAGATTACTCGTTCGTCGGTCCTATTGTAAATCTTTTAAATCAAAAAGGTGGGGAAATATCTTTTTCTAATATTGGTATGTTACTTGCCTGGGTACTTGTGTTAGGAATAGCAAACCTCTTTGTATTGAAAAACAGCTATAAAGCAAGATAGGAGAACTTTATGAAACTACTTAAAAACCTTGGCTGGTTTCTTCTAGCCATTCTATCCTTTTTATTCATCTATGGCTTCATTCAGGTGCTCGCGACTACGTCGCTTGCCTTAGGCGCTTCACCCTATGCTGTGACCTTGCTCTATGTGGCCTTGGCTGGAGTTTATGTGTACGGCATTTACAAATGGTATCAGAAAGGTCCTGTTCGTATTGAGAAGAGTGGCTTCAACCGATTTATTTGGCTTCCTGCCTTGGTTTGGTTCTTATCTCTGGTTGTCCAGTTTTTCTTGCCAAATGATCCTTCAGTAAATCAGCAAATAGCGATAGACTTGACCTTGTCTCAACCACTTTTCTCATTCTTTGCGGTCGTTATTTTTGCTCCTTTGACGGAAGAACTTATCTTTAGAGGGATGCTGGCACGCTATCTCTTTCCTAAGCAGGACAATAGTAAACAAACTCTGATTTTTCTTCTGGTATCCAGTGTTCTGTTTACCTTGATTCATTTCCCAGGTGATGTGCAACAATTTTTTGTCTATTTTAGCCTTGGTTTTAGTTTGGGATTGGCCTATATTAGCAGAAAAGGTCTGGTCTACAGTATTTCTCTCCACGCTTTGAATAATTTAGTCGGCTTTTTGATGATACTCATGCTATAATAGAGTCAGGAGGTCACATGAAACGAGTAATTTTATTAGCAGTGATTCAAGCAGTCGTTCTATTTTTCATCATTGGGGGATTAGCTTATGCCTTCAAAGGTGATTTCTTCTATAGCCACCTAGCAGTGGTCTTTGCCCCTATTGCTGGTATCTGGCGTTTTGGGACAGCTTACACAACGGAGATTGTCTTGCCTCGAAAGGCAGCTGAAATCGCTGAAAAGCATAAAGTAGGCAACAATTCAAAATAAAAGAGTCCGGTGAAGTTCATCGGATTTTTGTATTGGAGATAATTTTTAAAGACTGGCAAACTTTTCTGATGATTTTCATGAAGAGCCTGCGCTTTTATGGTAAAATAGTAACAGAATAAAAGAGGAGAGAAAACATGAAACGTAGTATGTATGCTGGTCGTGTTCGTGAGGAACACATTGGACAAGAAATTACCTTGAAAGGATGGGTTGCCCGTCGTCGTGACCTTGGTGGTTTGATCTTTATCGACCTTCGTGACCGTGAAGGAATCATGCAGTTGGTTATCAACCCTGAAAAAGTATCTGCAGAGGTTATGGCAACAGCTGAAAGCCTTCGTAGCGAATTTGTTATCGAGGTGACTGGTCAGGTCGCTGCGCGTGAGCAAGCCAATGATAAGTTGCCAACTGGTGCAGTTGAGTTAAACGTGACAGCCTTGACAGTGCTTAATACAGCTAAGACAACACCATTTGAGATTAAGGATGGCATTGAGGCCAATGACGATACGCGTTTGCGTTACCGTTACCTTGACCTTCGTCGTCCAGAAATGTTGGAAAATCTTAAACTTCGTGCTAAGGTGACCCACTCTATCCGCAACTACTTGGATGAGTTGGAGTTTATCGACGTGGAGACACCATTCCTTTCTAAGTCAACGCCAGAAGGGGCGCGTGACTATTTGGTACCATCTCGTGTCAATAAAGGGCATTTTTACGCGCTTCCTCAAAGTCCACAAATCACTAAGCAGCTCTTGATGAATGCTGGTTTTGATCGTTATTACCAAATTGTCAAATGTTTCCGTGATGAGGACTTGCGTGGTGACCGCCAGCCTGAGTTCACTCAGGTCGACTTGGAAACGTCTTTCCTTACTGAGCAAGAAATCCAAGATATCACAGAAGGCTTGATTGCGCGCGTGATGAAAGAAACTAAAGGCATCGAAGTGACACTTCCATTCCCTCGTATGAAATACGATGATGCTATGGCTCTTTATGGTTCTGATAAACCAGATACGCGTTTTGACATGTTGCTTCAGGACTTGACAGAAGTGGTCAAAGGTGTAGACTTTAAAGTCTTTTCAGAAGCACCTGCTGTAAAAGCCATTGTGGTCAAAGGCGCTGCGGACAACTATTCACGTAAAGACATCGACAAGATGACGGAAGTAGCCAAACAATATGGTGCCAAAGGCCTTGCTTGGGTTAAGGTTGTTGATGGAGAATTAAACGGACCAGTTGCCAAGTTCTTGACTGGTATCCAAGCAGAATTGACAACAGCACTTGCTCTTGAAGATAAGGACCTCGTTCTCTTTGTGGCGGATACGCTTGAAGTGGCCAATGCAACTCTTGGTGCCCTTCGTGGACGTATTGCCAAAGAGCTTGGTTTGATTGATAACGATAAATTCAACTTCCTTTGGGTGGTTGACTGGCCAATGTTTGAATGGTCTGAAGAAGAAGGTCGCTACATGAGCGCCCACCATCCATTCACCCTTCCACAGGAAGAGACTACTCACGAATTAGAAGGTGATTTGGCTAAGGTTCGTGCCATTGCTTACGATATCGTCTTGAACGGTTATGAGCTTGGTGGTGGTAGCCTTCGTATCAACCAAAAAGATCTTCAAGAACGTATGTTCAAGGCTCTTGGTTTCTCAGCCGAAGAAGCGAATGACCAGTTTGGCTTCCTTCTTGAAGCCATGGACTATGGTTTCCCACCACACGGTGGCTTGGCTATCGGGCTTGACCGATTTGTGATGCTCTTAGCAGGAGAAGAAAATATCCGTGAAGTTATTGCCTTTCCTAAGAACAACAAGGCAAGTGACCCAATGACACAAGCTCCTTCAACAGTCGCTCTCAAACAACTAGAGGAACTCAGCTTACAAGTAGAAGAAGATGAAACAAGCAAAACGAATTAAGCGGTGGCGCTATTATCTGCGCCGCTTTGCTCATCAGATAAAAATTTTACGTGTCTTACAAAGCATCTCTCGCGAAAAATATGATGAGAAGATTTCTGCCTCTCTGGTCTATGGTTTTTTATCAGCAGTAGCGGTCAATTTCTTTTTCCAACCGGGGCATGTGTATTCGAGTGGTGCAACAGGTCTGGCACAGATTATCTCTGCCTTGAGTAATCACTGGTTTGGTTTTCACATTCCGATTTCGCTGACCTTCTACGCCATTAATTTTCCTTTGATGGTCTTAGCTTGGTATCAGATTGGGCATAAGTTCACCGTCTTTACCTTTATCACGGTGTCTATGAGTTCCTTCTTTATCCAGTTTGTCCCTGTGGCGACCTTGACGGAGGATCCCATTATCAATGCCCTTTTTGGGGGTGTTGTCATGGGCTTGGGGATTGGTTTCGCTCTTCGAAACAATATCTCCAGTGGAGGAACGGATATCGTCAGCCTGACCATTCGCAAGAAAACAGGTAAGAATGTTGGTAGTATTTCTTTCTTGGTCAATGGGACCATCATGCTGATAGCAGGTTTGACCTTTGGTTGGAAATACGCTCTCTACTCTATGATTACCATCTTTGTCTCTAGCCGTGTGACAGATGCAGTCTTTACTAAGCAAAAGCGTATGCAGGCCATGATTGTGACCAATCATCCAGACAAGGTAATTGAAAAAATCCATAAAAAATTGCACCGCGGAGCAACCATGATCCACGATGCAGAAGGAACCTATAATCACGAGAGAAAGGCAGTTTTAATCACTGTCATTACACGTGCAGAGTTTAATGAATTTAAACAGATTATGAAACAGGTGGATCCAGGCGCCTTTGTCTCTGTATCTGAGAATGTTCATATTCTGGGACGGTTCGTTGAAACAGAAAATTAGTAATCAAAAAAACCAGCGCGAGCTGGTTTTTATTTTTCAATAATTTTGTGGGCAATCAACTGGCGGTAGCAGATTTGTCTATTTTCTTTAGAATCATTGATGATGCAGAGGATAGTTTCTAAAGAAGTGCGTCCGAGGGCTAGGCTGTTGATATCTATATAGGCTGCCAAATTGAGCTTAGGATTAACCGAGTCAAAGCTGAGAACAGGGACATCCAGCTGGTGTTTGGCAATATAGTCACAGACCCCTTCGGCTAGGAGACTATCGGTTGTGATGATAGCATCAATTTGTGGATCGTGCTTGAATAATCGCTTGCTAAATTTATAGCCCTTTTCTTCCAGAAACTCGTCTGCAAAGTAGATGCGATTGGTGTCAGTGGTAAGTTTGTAATGTTTAAGCGCCTGTTCATAGCCTGTTAAACGGTCTTTGGTCACGAAGAGCTTTTTATTTCCTCCGATAAAGGCAATGCGTTTGCAGCCTTTTTTGATGAAATATTCGGTTGCATCAAAACCAGCTTGAACATTGTCGTTGTCGACAAGTGGGATGAAAGGAGATAGAGATTTACCTAAGATAAGGAAGGGGAACTGTTCTTCTGCTACGAGTTTTACGAGAGGGTCTTCTTCTTGGGCATAGAGAAAGATTAGCCCATCTACACGCTTGCCGTAGACCATTTGTGAAATAGCGTTGAGACGCTCCTTCTCATCTTTCCCTGTTGCTATCTGAATGGCATAGTGATTTTCAGATGCGACTTGAGAGATGCCACGTAGAACCGATGGAAAGAAAGGATTCTGGTAGAAGGCGTCTGAGTCATCAGGAAGAACCAAACCAATCACCTGAGTATAGCTACTTACCAAGCTGCGAGCATTGAGGTTGGGATGGTAATTGAGGTCCTTCATAGCCTTGCGAACGCGTTTTTTTGTTTCGTCGCTAATGGTTGATTTATTTTGAATAACACGGGTTACGGTTGAAGGTGAAACACCAGCAGCCTTGGCCACGTCTTTAATCGTAACGGGCATAAAAATCTCCTATTTATGGTAATCTGGATCACGGAAATGTGTTTTATAAAAGATAGTGACCAGATAAAGGACAAAAAGAATGTTTTGTACAGTAATCAGGGTTGACATATTTTGGCCAAATAATCCCAAAATAAGCGTAATCAGAGTCGGCAATCCTAAACAGTTCAAGATAAAATGGTAGCACTCTTTAAAGGTTTTAAATGAAAAGAGGCGTGATTTCTTAGTGATATAAAGGAGAAGACTCGCTCCTAGAGAGACGATAAAGAAATTCAAACCAAAGAGGAAGCTTGCACCGAGAACTAGGAAGAGACTGATATAGACACGATTTTGTTGGTACCAGTCTTTAGAAATCGCTTGGGTCAAGCTGTCTTTGCTTTTGAAACTCGCAGTCTCAATCGCTCGGTAAGAGATTCGGGTCAGTTCCTTATTTTCCTTGCTGATGACCAGTTCTTTTGTGTCGAAATGCAGTTGCAAGTCCTTAGGTAATTCCTTGCTTTGACTGGGGCCAATCACAACAGAAGGTGTTTGATTGGCAGTTCCTGTATAAGTAAATTTACCATCAACAATTGCAGCATGCTCAGAGAGTTCCTGGACAACCTCATCTGTCAATGGTTCATAGACATTATCGATAAAGGTTTCTAGCGGATAAGTCTCCTGGGAGCTGTTTTGAATGGCAATGGGTACCATAGACAAGCTGATAAGGAAGACACTGGTAAAGAGAAGTTGGAACCAGTTGAGTCCGAAACGTTTGGACAGGGGCTTACGAAATCCCCAAATACTTGAAAAATAGGAAAATGGATATGGAAGCATAGGTATCTTTCTAAAAGGTGTTTTCTATATGAGTATTATTATATAGAGAAATGCGCTTTATTTCAAGTCTAGGAGACAAATTGCTTGTTGTAAGGACATTACTTACAGTAACAATCGTTAATACTTAATGAAAATCACAGAGAAAACTAGGAAGCTAGCCGCAGGTTGCTCAAAGCACTGCTTTGAGGTTGTGGATAGAACTGACGAAGTCAGCTCAAAACACTGTTTTGAGGTTGCAGATGGAAGCTGACGTGGTTTGAAGAGATTTTCGAAGAAGTATAAAATGAAAAAGGGTGGCGGGGATATATTATCCCTTGTCGCCACCACTTGTAAGTCCTGAAACAAAGTTCTTTTGTAGGAAGAAGAAGAGAATACAGATTGGAAGGGCGATGAGGATAGCACCTGCTGAGAAGTAGGCAATCTTCATGTTTTTCACATTGCTAACGAAGGTTTGGAGACCTACGGCAACAGTAAAGTATTCTTTCTCACGAAGCAAGAAACTAGAGAGGATGTAGTCCCCAAAAGGTCCCATGAAGGCCCAGAGAGCTTGTACAGCAACCATTGGGCGAACAAGAGGAAGAACAATTTGCCAGAAGCGGCGGAAGTGTCCTGCACCGTCTAGTTTTGCAGATTCGTCTAAAGACATTGGCACTGTATCGAAGTAGCCCTTCATGAGCCAAGCATTCATTGGGATACCACCACCAACGTAGAGGAAGATGAGGAACCAGCTGTGGTTAAGGGCGTTCAACATAAGTGCCATAACGAAGAAGGCTGTCAAAGCGGCCATGGTTGGCACCATTTGGATAATCAAGAAGAAAACCAAACTTTGTTTACGAGCCAAGAAGTTGTAACGGCTGTAAGCATAACCAGCAAGTACGATAATACTTGTTTGAACAGCCATGGTAATCAAGGCGATAATCAAAGTGTTGAGATACCAAGTACCGTACAAGGTTTCAGTGAAGAGGCCTTTAAAGTTATCAAAATTGAGGTCGATGTTAGTATCTAGTTTAAAGGCTGAGACGTTACCTGCTTTAAAGGCTGACATGATGGTAATCAAAAGTGGATAGATAATCACGATTGATAGGCCAATTAAGTAGAGGTAAGTAAGGGTTTGAGTCAGTCTACGTTTGAGTTTAATTGAGTTATTCATCTTAGACATCCTCCATATCAAATGCGTGTAGTTTCTTGAATGCGATCATAGAGATTGAGATGACAATGATAGAGATAATCAAGGTAACAGCTGCCGCCATTGAGTATTGAGGAGATGTACCTGTTGTCAAACGGTAGATCCATGAGATCAAGATATCGGTTGAACCAGCTCCACCACCGACACTACCAGGTCCTCCACCATTGAAGAGGTACATGATAGAGAAGTTGTTAAAGTTGAAGGTGTATTGGCTAATCAAAGTAGGTGCTGCAACAGCCAAGATCATTGGGAAAGTGATGTTGCGGAATTTTTGCCAAGCATTGGCACCGTCAATATAAGCTGCTTCGTAAAGGTCGTTAGGAATAGATTGCAAGATACCCAAAGTCAAAACGTAGATATATGGGAATCCAAGCCAACCTTGCATCATAATCAAGGCAACCTTAGTCCAAGTAGGGTCTGTTTTCCAAGGGATAAGAGCCCCATCAAGGAATGGAAGGAATTTAGCAAAGATCGGCAAGACTTGAGTGTTGATAGCTCCGACACTATCGTTAAACATGTTTGAGAATGTCAAGATAGTGATGAAGGCTGGAACAGCCCAAGGAAGAAGGAAAATAACACCGAAGATACGTTTTCCTTTGATAAATGGTTGGTTAGCAATGATAGCTGTGAAGATACCAATCACGATCTGTAAAGTTGAGGCAGATAAAGCCCAAATGATAGTCCAAGAAAGAACAGAACCAAAGGCAGAACGGAAGGTACTCAAGCTCCAAATGTTTGTAAAGTTGGTCAAACCAACCCAGTCCAACAACTTGTTTGGTGGCAAGTGTTGGAAGTCGTAGTTGGTAAAGGCGATCATCAAGGTTACGATAACTGGGAAGATAATCGCAAAAGTCATTGCAATATAAGATGGAATGATCAAGAGGTAAGGGAAGCCATTTTCATAGATTCCTTTGACCATATCTTTTAGCGTAAGTGGTACTGGAATTCCATTGTTAATACGTTTTGCGATTGTATGTGCATCTTTGATATTTGAGAAATAAAAGAGCACATAAACGACTACAAAGATTAAATGGAAGGCACCACGAATCAGCATAAAGAGGGAATTGTCACGACCTGGCTTGTCACCAAGAGTGATAAGATTGCTCAATTCAGGGGCTGCAAGTGCTAGGAAATAAAGGACAAATACGATGGTTACACCAAGGAAGATAAAACCTTTGGCTTTTTGTTTATTGTAAATCTGTCCTAACCCAGGAATGATAGACAGCAGGGCTGCTTTACTAGGTTGTTGCTTTTCCATAATAACTCCTTTCATAGGATACTGGTTTCTAGATAAAACCTAAACTATTTGTGTTTTTGTTGATAAATTCAAAGGGGGATTTGATTTCCACCCCCCTTGAACAAATTTCTTATTCACCAAATTTTTGTTTGATTGTTTCTTTGATCAATGTTACAGCATCGTTAGCAGCTGTTTTAGCATCTTTCTTACCACTTACAGCTTCAAACAACATTGTTTTAGCTGGGTCCCAAACAGCTGACATTTGAGAGATGTTTGGCATTGGTTGAGCGTTCTTGAACTGTTTGATAACAGCTGTTGTCAACTCATCATTTTTACCTTCAGCGTATGAACGAGCTTCAGTGTTAGCTGGGATTTCATTAGTTTTATCGTAGAAGGCTTTTTGTTGTTCAGTTGAAACAAGGAAGTCTACAAATTTTTGAGCAGCTTCAAGGTTCTTAGTGCTTGATGGGATGATCCAAGCTTTACCACCACCAAATGCTGCGTAGTCTTTTCCGTTTGGAAGAGTTGGGATAGTTGCAACACCGTAGTTTACTTTAGCGTCTTTGAAGGCTTGAGCTTTCCAAGGTCCATCGATGATAGCAGCTGTTTTACCTTCTTGGAATTGAGTTTGGATTAGGTTTCCAGCTCCTTCAGTATCTTGCATACCTTTAGGCCATTTTTCATACCAAGTTTTAGCGTAGTTGATACCTGCGATAGAACCGTCGTTGGCAAGACCGATGTCTTTAGCGTCTTTACCGTTTTGTCCGAATACGTAACCGCCGTTACCAGCAAGAAGTCCGTATGCAAAGTAGAAGTTTGTCCAGTCAGCTAGGAAAGCAGAAGTTTTTCCATCTTCTCCAGCGAATGCGTATTTGCTATCTTTAGCAAGGTTTTCCAAGTCAGCAAATGTTTTTGGAGCTTCTTTTACCAAGTCTTTGTTGTAGTACATAACAAGTGACTCGATAACGGCAGGAGCACCGTAAACTTTACCGTCAGCAGCTGTTACAAGAGATTTAGTTTTATCATCTGTTTTAGCACCGTCGCTCAATTTCACTTCTGAAAGTTGTCCGTCAGTACCAAGGCTACCTACACGGTCGTATGGAGCCATCATAACGTCAGGAGCTTGACCTGATTGGTTGTCAAGAGAAAGTTTGTCAAGCCCACCCATTTGGTCACCAGATTTGATGTTAACTGTTGTTCCTGATTGTTCTTTATAAGCTTTAGCTACTGTTTCAGCATAAGCTTTGTATTGGTCCTCAACGTAAAGAGTGATTTCTTTCGCTTCAGATGAACCAGAATCAGCAGGTTTATCAGCAGTTTTGCTTCCGCAAGCTACCAAAAGCAAGCTAGCAAGTGTAACAGTTCCAAGCACAGCAGCGCTCTTCATGAATTTAGATGACATAGTGTATTCCTCCTAAAGAATAACAAGTTTTATTGATAAGGAAACGCAAACGTTTTCCTTTATGAGCTTAGTATAGCACAAATAGAAAACGGTTGCAAGTGTTTTTGTCAAAAATTTTAAAAAATTTTTAAGCTTGATTTGATAGCATGATTTTGCTTTTTAATAGAAGAAAAGTGTGAAATAGATAAGAATACAGTATTTTTAATAAAAAATAGATGGAATCTGTCTAAAGAGGGAAATCAGGAGGGGTACTTCCCTATTTCTAATCCCTATCTATTTTCTATAGATATTTGTGCCTTTTTGCATATAAATCAAAGTTTTCTAAAGGAGGATTTGCGCTTTGTAGACTGTCCCGTGAGAGTCAAACTTTAGGATTAGATGGTTTTAAGTTATCTTTGCTAAAATGGGTTAGTCTCCTTAAAAATAATCAAAAAAGTTTTTTAAAAACGCTTGCAATTATGCTTGAAAAGGAGTATACTTATAAGTAGCGCAAACGTTTGCGTCTGCAAAAATACGCAACGTTCCATTAATTTTAACACATGAGGTGCTATTATGAAAAAACGTCAAAGTGGTGTGTTGATGCACATCTCTTCTCTTCCGGGAGCATACGGAATCGGATCATTTGGTCAAAGTGCTTACGACTTCGTTGATTTCTTGGTTCGTACAAAACAACGTTACTGGCAAATCCTTCCACTAGGAACAACTAGTTACGGGGATTCTCCTTACCAATCTTTCTCAGCCTTCGCAGGAAACACTCATTTTATCGATTTGGATATCTTGGTGGAGCAAGGTTTGTTGGAAGCAAGTGACCTTGAAGGAGTTGATTTTGGTAGCGATGCATCTGAAGTTGACTATGCTAAAATCTACTATGCACGTCGTCCTCTTTTAGAAAAAGCTGTGAAACGTTTCTTTGAAGTCGGAGATGTTAAAGATTTTGAGAAATTTGCTCAAGATAACCAATCATGGCTTGAGCTCTTTGCTGAGTATATGGCTATCAAAGAGCATTTTGACAATCTTGCTTGGACTGAATGGCCAGATGCGGATGCTCGTGCTCGTAAAGCTTCAACACTTGAAAGCTACCGTGAGCAATTGGCAGACAAATTGGTTTACCACCGTGTGACTCAATACTTCTTCTTCCAACAATGGTTGAAATTGAAAGCTTACGCTAACGACAACCACATCGAAATCGTTGGGGACATGCCAATCTACGTAGCGGAAGATTCAAGCGATATGTGGGCAAATCCACATCTCTTTAAGACAGATGTCAATGGTAAGGCTACTTGCATCGCAGGATGCCCGCCAGATGAGTTTTCTGCAACTGGTCAGCTTTGGGGTAACCCAATCTATGACTGGGAAGCAATGGACAAAGACGGCTACAAATGGTGGATTGAACGCTTGCGTGAAAGCTTCAAAATCTACGACATCGTTCGTATCGACCACTTCCGTGGTTTCGAATCTTACTGGGAAATCCCTGCTGGTTCTGATACAGCAGCACCTGGTGAGTGGGTCAAAGGTCCTGGCTACAAGCTTTTTGCAGCCGTTAAGGAAGAACTTGGTGAGCTAAACATCATCGCAGAAGACCTTGGTTTCATGACAGATGAAGTTATCGAATTGCGTGAACGTACTGGCTTCCCAGGAATGAAGATTCTTCAATTTGCCTTCAACCCAGAAGACGAAAGCATCGATAGCCCACACTTGGCACCTGCTAACTCAGTTATGTACACAGGAACTCACGATAACAACACGGTTCTTGGTTGGTACCGTAACGAGATTGATGATGCGACTCGTGAGTACATGGCTCGCTACACTAATCGTAAAGAATACGAAACAGTGCCACATGCTATGCTTCGTACAGTCTTTTCATCAGTTAGCTTCATGGCAATTGCCACTATGCAAGATTTGCTAGAATTGGATGAGACAGCTCGTATGAACTTCCCATCTACCCTTGGTGGAAACTGGTCTTGGCGTATGACTGAAGAACAATTGACACCAGCTGTCGAGGAAGGTTTGCTTGACTTGACAACAATCTATCGCCGAATTAATGAAAATTTGGTAGAATTAAAGAAATAATACAATATCAGGAGACATCTTAAACATGTTATCACTACAAGAATTTGTACAAAATCGTTACAATAAAACCATTGCAGAATGTAGCAATGAAGAGCTTTACCTTGCTCTTCTTAACTACAGCAAGCTTGCAAGTAGCCAAAAACCAGTTAACACTGGTAAGAAAAAAGTTTACTACATCTCAGCTGAGTTCTTGATTGGTAAACTCTTGTCAAACAACTTGATCAACCTTGCTCTTTACGACGATGTCAAAAAAGAACTTGCTGCTGCAGGTAAAGATTTGATCGAAGTTGAAGAAGTTGAATTAGAACCATCTCTTGGTAATGGTGGTTTGGGACGTTTGGCTGCCTGCTTTATCGACTCAATTGCTACTCTTGGTTTGAATGGTGACGGTGTTGGTCTTAACTACCACTTTGGTCTTTTCCAACAAGTTCTTAAAAACAACCAACAAGAAACAATTCCAAATGCATGGTTGACAGAGCAAAACTGGTTGGTTCGCTCAAGCCGTAGCTACCAAGTGCCATTTGCAGACTTTACTTTGACATCAACTCTTTATGATATTGATGTTCCTGGTTACAAGACAGAAACGAAGAACCGCTTGCGTTTGTTTGACTTGGATTCAGTTGATTCTTCTATTATTAAAGACGGTATCAGCTTTGACAAGACAGATATTGCTCGCAACTTGACTCTCTTCCTTTACCCAGATGATAGTGACCGTCAAGGTGAATTGCTCCGTATCTTCCAACAATACTTCATGGTTTCAAACGGTGCGCAATTGATCATTGACGAAGCAATCGAAAAAGGAAGCAACTTGCATGACCTTGCTGACTACGCTGTTGTACAAATCAACGATACTCACCCATCAATGGTTATCCCTGAATTGATCCGTCTTTTGACTGCACGTGGTATCGAGCTTGACGAAGCAATCTCAATCGTTCGTAGCATGACTGCCTACACTAACCACACAATCCTTGCTGAAGCCCTTGAAAAATGGCCTCTTGAATTCTTGCAAGAAGTGGTTCCTCACTTGGTACCAATCATTAAAGAATTGGACCGTCGCGTGAAAGCAGAAGTGAAAGATCCAGCTGTTCAAATTATCGATGAGAGCGGACGTGTTCACATGGCTCACATGGATATCCACTACGGATACAGCGTTAACGGGGTTGCAGCACTTCACACTGAAATCTTGAAAAATTCTGAGTTGAAAGCCTTCTATGACCTTTACCCAGAAAAATTCAACAACAAAACAAACGGTATCACTTTCCGTCGTTGGCTCATGCATGCTAACCCAAGCTTGTCTCACTACTTGGATGAGATTCTTGGAGATGGTTGGCACCATGAAGCTGATGAGCTTGAAAAACTCTTGTCTTACGAAGACAAAGCAGCTGTCAAAGAAAAATTGGAAAGCATCAAGGCTCACAACAAACGTAAATTGGCTCGTCACTTGAAAGAACACCAAGGTGTGGAAATCAATCCAAACTCTATCTTTGATATCCAAATCAAACGTCTTCACGAGTACAAACGCCAACAAATGAACGCTTTGTACGTGATCCACAAATACCTTGACATCAAAGCTGGGAACATCCCTGCTCGCCCAATCACAATCTTCTTTGGTGGTAAAGCAGCTCCAGCCTACACAATCGCTCAAGACATCATCCACTTGATTCTTTGCATGTCAGAAGTTATTGCTAACGATCCAGCAGTAGCTCCACACTTGCAAGTAGTTATGGTTGAAAACTACAACGTTACTGCAGCAAGCTTCCTTATCCCAGCATGTGATATCTCAGAACAAATCTCACTTGCTTCTAAAGAAGCTTCAGGTACTGGTAACATGAAATTCATGTTGAACGGAGCTTTGACTCTTGGTACTATGGACGGTGCTAACGTGGAAATCGCTGAGTTGGTTGGCGACGAAAACATCTACATTTTCGGTGAAGATTCAGAAACTGTTATCGACCTTTACGCAAAAGCAGCTTACAAATCAAGCGAATTCTACGCTCGTAAAGCTATCAAACCATTGGTTGACTTCATCGTTAGCGATGCAGTTCTTGCAGCTGGAAACAAAGAGCGCTTGGAACGTCTTTACAATGAATTGATCAACAAAGACTGGTTCATGACTCTTCTTGACTTGGAAGACTACATCAAAGTCAAAGAGCAAATGTTGGCTGATTACGAAGACCGTGACGCATGGTTGGATAAAGTTATCGTTAACATTTCTAAAGCAGGATTCTTCTCATCTGACCGTACAATTGCTCAGTACAACGAAGATATCTGGCACTTGAACTAAGATACAAATTTATGCTAATACATTTTGTAAAAAAGCGAGTTTCGATTGAAATTCGCTTTTTTAAATGCTGTGGATTTTGGTTAATTCTGTCTAAAAATAGGGAAATCCTAGATACAGTTAAGGCTTAAAATGCTGGTTTTTACTGTCTTCAGCCTTATATTTCTTCGTAGTTGATTACCTCATATCTCTTGTATTCGCTTACATAAATTGTTATAATATGATTATAGGAAAGAAGGTGTTTTTATGTGGAAAAAATATTTTTCAAAATATAAATGGACGGATTTGTTTTGGATACTATTTGTGATTTTGACATGCCTCTTGGCGGGTAATAATACTCTTTTCCCCCTTACCCATCAAGAAATCTCTTATCATGGTTGCTTATTTGGAATTATACTCGCCTTATTTCACTTGCTATTTATTGATAAGTTTGTTATTTCGAATCGAAAATAAAGATTAGAACTATGCTTGACTGCCTACTTTTATGATTGATTTTTGGGGGAAGATTTTGTCTCTATTATTTATTATTTTAAATTTGTTTATCTTGTACAAGATCTATTCTTTGAGGCGGGAGAAATCGAAATACTTGATTTATACGGCCTATATCATATTTGGGGTAAATGTAATATATGGTATTCAATGGTTATTAAAAGAACTGGTTTCAAAGATTTCCACTTAATGGGTATAGAAACTCCAGTGATTTTTGCATAACAAAATGCATAAGATTAAGGTTTTTGAGTACCTGTTCTTATGCGTTTTTGTAATATTGAAGATTTTCGGTAAGTTTTATACCTTTGGGAAGTCTAGTTTAGAATGCTTTCCCAACCAGAATCTCTGCCTCAATGGTAATCTCTGTCAGTTGGCTCCAGTCAATCTTGCTCTGGTCGATGTGAAAGAGGAGAGGAGTCATACTGAGTAGGGCTTGGAGCTGCTCTGCTGTGATAGGCTTGGTTAGTGAGGCAGTTTTACTGGATAAGATAGTGAAGTTGTTTTGGAAATGATTTTTGATATCTTGGTTGGAATAATCCTTGTTTGTCAGCTGGTCTTGTACCTTCTGACGGATTTCCTTGAGGTGATTTTCAGTTGGGATAACCTTTATCAAGATGCCGTCTTTGGATAAAACGCGACGAAATTCTCCATAGTTGGCAGGTGAAAAGATATCAAGCAGAATGTCCATGCTGGCGTCTTTTATAGGAAGTCGTGCCAAGTCGCCAACGAACCAATTGACTGCCCAGTTGGGTTCACTCTTGGCAGCGATTTGGACGGAATCTTTGGAAATATCAAAGGCATAGAAGGTTTTGTCAGGATGACTTTCTTGGAGTTTTCGAGAGTAGAAACCTTCGCCACAACCAATATCCAAGATTGTTGTGGCAGTTTTTGAGCTTGCAAGCAAGTCAGATACAGCCTCTAAGATAGCTTGGTAAAAGCCGGCTTCTAGGATTTGTTGACGGTTTTTAAAGTTTTCCTTGTCGTAGTTAGCAGATTGCTTGATTTGAGGCGCTAGATTGACATAGCCAAATTTCGCCAAGTCAAAAGAATGGCGGTTGCAGCACTTGAAACTAGTCTCTAACAGAGTCAGATTTTCTTGACAGATAGGACAGGCAAAGGCAGTCGCAGAAGCAAAACGCTGAAGTTTAGGTTTGAGATTTGTATTCATAGTTTAAGTGTATCAAAAGAGGCAAATGAAAGCAACTTTAGGATGATTTGTAATAGAATTAAATAGTAGTATAATTACTTTTCAAAGTACCAAAATTAAATTGCTTTTATATCCAAAATGCTATATAATAATGATAAGGAGGAAATAAGTATGTTAAAAGAAGTATTAACCGTCGCAAAAGTTGCGAAAAAATCATCACTCTTTTTGGGTGGTGTCGCATTTGGTACCCTTGGTTTGAAAATCTTGGCAAGTAAGGAAGCTAAAAAAGGTTATTCTAAAGCCTTGGCTAAGGCTTACAAGTTGAAAGACGGGCTAGATGCATCTGTTTCTGTTGTGAAACAACATGGAGACGATGTCTTGCAAGATGCCAAATATTTGTACGAGCAAGAGAAAAAAGAAGAGCAATTAGATAGCCTTATAGGAGAATAATATGTCTTTTAAAGTGCTACATAGAGGATACCAACATATCCGACTATCATCTTCTTTTTCACTCACCTTGGATATTCAAGACTATCTTCGTTCCTTGGCGAGAGATGAAAAGGGGATTGAGTCTATCCAGTTTTACATGGATCAACAGCACTTTACTCTACGCATAAAAGAAGGCTTTTCTGTATTAGATAATGCAGAAGCCTTTTTAAAAAGAATTGATAAAGGGAAAGTTTCTGAGTTGATGACTCTTCCCATTCGTAGAGAAGAGAGTGCTTATTCTATTGTTTCAGGTGCAGCGATTAAGCGTATACTTTTTCGTAGTTTTGTACCGTATCCTATTCGCTATATATGGACTTGTTATCAGGCTTTGGGTTATATTAGAGAAGCCTATCAAACACTAGCGCGTAAGGAACTAACGATGGAAGTCTTGGACTGTTCGGCTATTTTATTGTCCTTGTTTATGAATCAATCCAAGACGGCAAGTAATATCATGTTTATGCTTGATTTGGGGAATCATTTAGATCAGTGGTCCTTGAAAAAAACTGCAACAGATTTAGAACAGAGTCTTCTTGCAAAAGAGAGCGATGTATTCTTAGTACAGGGCGATACGGTTGTTAGTATCAAGAGTTCCGATGTTCAAATAGGAGATGTCTTGGTCCTATCTCAAGGAAATGAAATTCTGTTTGATGGACAAGTAGTTTCAGGTTTAGGTATGGTCAACGAAAGTTCCTTGACGGGAGAGAGTTTTCCAGTTGAAAAAAGAGAGTCTGATTTGGTTTGTGCAAATACAGTATTAGAAACTGGAGAGTTGCGTATTCGTGTAACCGATAATCAGATGAACAGCCGGATTTTACAACTGATTGAGTTGATGAAGAAATCTGAAGAAAACAAGAAAACGAAACAACGCTATTTCATCAAGATGGCGGACAAGGTCGTCAAATATAATTTCTTGGGGGCTGGGCTGACTTACCTATTGACAGGTTCTTTTTCGAAGGCTATTTCTTTCCTATTGGTCGATTTCTCCTGCGCTTTGAAAATCTCTACTCCTGTAGCTTATTTGACAGCTATCAAGGAGGGGTTGAACCGTGAAATGGTGATTAAGGATGGAGATGTTCTGGAGAAATATCTGGAAGTTGATACTTTCTTGTTTGATAAGACGGGAACAATCACAACTAGTTATCCTATAGTTGAAAAGGTGTTACCTTTTGGGGACTATAGTGAGGAAGATATTCTCAGAATCAGTGCCTGTCTTGAGGAACACATTTATCATCCTATTGCTAATGCCATCGTCAAGCAAGCCGAGATAGAGGGAATTGAACATGAGGAAATGCATGGGAAACTCCAATATATCGCAAGTAAGGGAATCAAATCTCATATAGATGGGGAACCAGTTCTTATTGGGAATTATGTTTTGATGCAGGATGAGCAAATTCATATCAGTTCAGAGCAACATGCTTTAATTGAAGAGTACAAGAGTCACTACAATCTCTTGTTCTTGGCTTATCAGAATGAATTGATTGGAATGTTCTGCATCCATACTCCTTTGAGAAAAGAAGCAAAAGCAGCCTTAGAGAAACTTAAGGCACAAGGGAAAAAATTGATTCTGGCAACAGGGGACACCTTGGTTAGGACAGAGGAATTAGTCAAAGATTTGCCCTTTGATCAGGTCTATACAGACTTGAAACCTGATGGGAAATTTGAGTTAGTAGAGGAACTACAGAAAGCAGGTCACACTATTTTGATGGTTGGAGATGGATTGAATGACTCAGCTGCTCTAACCCTATCAGATATCGGTGTGGTGATGAATGAGAGTGCAGATATTTCTAAGCAGATGAGTGATATCTTATTGTTAGATAATCGTTTGGATTTCTTCCAAGAGTTGGATTGGCTATCATCATCTTTGCAAACACTCATCAAGAAGAATATTCAAGATACCGTTGTCGTAAATAGTAGTTTGATTGGCTTTGGCTTGTTTAATTGGCTCAGTCCTTCAAATCTCTCTATCTTACATAATCTAACAACCTTACGCATAGTCCTGCGTAGCCTGTCTATTAAGGGATAAGTGGGGACTATTCACAACAAAAAGGAGTTACCTTTCTTGAGGTTAACTCCTTTATTTATAGATAAATGTTGAACAGTTTAGTAAGTCAATACAAAATATTTTTTCTTCCCACGACGGATAACAGTCAGTTCATTCTCTAACTTATCTGCGTCACTCAAGACATAGTCAAGGTCTTGGATACGGTCGCCATTTACGTAAATGGCTCCGTTTTGGACATCTTCACGGGCTTGGCGTTTTGAGTTAACTACACCAGCTGATACGAGCAGTTCTACGATATTGTGGTTTTCGTCTGCTTGAACGTGATAGTTTGGTACACCACGAAGTCCTTGTTTGAGCTCTTTGACAGAAAGGTTTTTGATGTTTCCTGCAAAGAGTTGCTCAGTGATGTTGAGGGCTTCTTTGTAAGCTTCTTCTCCGTGAACAAGTGTAACGACTTCACGAGCCAAGACTTTTTGAGCCAAGCGTTCATGTGGCGCTGCTTCAAATTGTTTACGGATTTCTTCAATCTCATCAAGTGACAAGAAAGTAAAGATTTTCAAGAAGCGAACAGCGTCTGCATCCATAACGTTCATCCAGAATTGGTACATTTCGTATGGGGAAGTCTTTTCAGGATTGAGCCAGACTGCGTTTCCTTCTGATTTACCAAATTTCTTACCAGTTGCATCTGTGATCAATGGAACAGTGATAACGTGGCCAGTCTTGTCAGCCTTACGACGAAGCAATTCTGTACCAGCTGTCATATTTCCCCACTGGTCAGAACCACCAATTTGAAGCGTTACGTTGTGGTCTTGGTTAAGGACGAAGAAATCGTAACCTTGCATGATTTGGTAAGCGAACTCAGTGTAAGAAATCCCTGTTTCGATCCGTTTTTTAACAGACTCTTTACTCATCATGTAGTTGACAGTGAAGTATTTTCCAATATCACGGAGGAAGTCAATGAAGCTGATGCTGCCAAACCAGTCGTAGTTGTTGACCATGACAGCTTTATTTTCACCATTTTCAAAGTTAAGAAAACGAGAAAGTTGTCCTTGGATAGACTTGACCCAGCCATCTACTGTGTCTTTTGTTTGGAGACTACGTTCAGCATCTTTGAAGGACGGATCTCCGATGAGACCTGTAGCACCGCCAACGAGCGCATAAGGTTTGTGACCTGCTAGTTGCAAGCGACGACTTGTCAAGATTGCGACAAGGTGGCCTAGGTGAAGGCTGTCAGCAGTTGGATCGTAGCCAGTATAATAAGAAACTTGACCTTCTTCTAGGGCTTTACGCAAAGCTTCTTCATCAGTCGTTTGAAAAATCAAACCACGCTCTTTTAGCTCATCAAAAATGTGCATGTGTCTTTTCTCCTTTTTAAAATTATTGTTTCTAACTATTGTATCACAAACTTGGGCAATAGCCTAGCAGAATAGGGAAGAAAGTGGCTATTTTATTGAAAGTTTCCCTTTTGTGGTATAATAGATAGAGTGAGGAAATCCATGCAAAATCAATTAAATGAATTAAAACGAAAAATGCTGGAATTTTTCCAGCAAAAACAAAAAAATAAAAAATCAGCTAGATCTGGCAAGAAAGGTTCAAGTACCAAAAAATCTAAAACCTTAGATAGGCCAGCCATTTTTCCAGCTATTTTATTGAGTATAAAAGCCTTATTTAACTTACTCTTTGTACTCGGTTTTCTAGGAGGAATGTTGGGAGCTGGGATTGCTTTGGGGTACGGAGTGGCCTTATTTGACAAGGTTCGGGTGCCTCAGACAGAAGAATTGGTGAATCAGGTCAAGGACATCTCTTCTATTTCAGAGATTACCTATGCGGATGGGACGGTGATTGCTTCCATAGAGAGTGATTTGTTGCGCACTTCTATCTCATCTGAGCAAATTTCGGAACATCTGAAAAAGGCTATCATTGCGACGGAAGACGAACACTTTAAAGAACATAAGGGTGTAGTACCCAAGGCGGTGATTCGTGCGACCTTGGGGAAATTTGTAGGTTTGGGTTCCTCTAGTGGGGGGTCAACCTTGACCCAGCAATTGATTAAACAGCAGGTGGTTGGGGATGCGCCGACTTTGGCTCGTAAGGCGACAGAAATTGTGGATGCTCTTGCCTTGGAACGCGCCATGAATAAGGATGAGATTTTAACGACTTATCTCAATGTGGCTCCGTTTGGCCGAAATAATAAGGGGCAGAATATTGCAGGAGCTCAGCAGGCAGCTGAGGGGATTTTCGGTGTAGATGCAAGTCAGTTGACTGTTCCTCAAGCAGCATTTTTAGCAGGACTTCCACAGAGTCCCATTACCTACTCTCCTTATGAAAATACTGGAGAGTTGAAGAGTGATGAAGACCTAGAAATTGGCTTAAGACGGGCTAAGGCAGTTCTTTACAGTATGTATCGTACAGGTGCCTTAAGCAAGGACGAGTATTCTCAATACAAGGATTATGATCTTAAACAGGACTTTTTACCATCGAGCACGGTCACAGGAATTTCACGAGACTATTTATACTTTACAACTTTGGCAGAAGCTCAAGAACGTATGTATGACTATCTAGCTCAGAGAGACAATGTCTCCGCTAAGGAGTTGAAAAATGAGGCAACTCAGAAGTTTTATCGCGATTTGGCAGCCAAGGAAATTGAAAATGGTGGTTATAAGATTACTACTACCATAGACCAGAAAATTCATTCTGCTATGCAAAGTGCGGTTGCTGACTATGGCTATCTTTTAGACGATGGAACAGGTCGTGTAGAAGTAGGGAATGTCCTGATGGACAACCAAACAGGTGCTATTCTAGGCTTTGTAGGTGGTCGTAATTATCAAGAAAATCAAAATAATCATGCCTTTGATACCAAACGTTCGCCAGCTTCTACTACCAAGCCTTTACTGGCCTATGGGATTGCTATTGACCAGGGCTTGATGGGAAGCGAAACGATTCTATCTAACTATCCAACAAACTTTGCTAATGGCAATCCGATTATGTATGCTAATAGCAAGGGAACAGGAATGATGACCTTGGGAGAAGCTCTGAACTATTCATGGAACATCCCTGCTTACTGGACCTATCGTATGCTCCGTGAAAAGGGTGTTGATGTCAAGGGTTATATGGAAAAGATGGGTTACGAGATTCCTGAGTACGGTATTGAGAGTCTGCCGATGGGTGGTGGTATTGAAGTCACAGTTGCCCAGCATACTAATGGCTATCAGACCCTAGCAAACAATGGTTTATATCATAAAAAACATGTGATTTCTAAAATTGAAGCAGCAGATGGTAGAGTGGTGTATGAGTATCAGGATAAACCGGTTCAAGTCTATTCAAAAGCTACTGCGACGATTATGCAGGGCTTGTTGCGAGAAGTTCTATCCTCTCGTGTGACAACAACCTTCAAGACGAATCTGACTTCTTTAAATCCTACTCTAGCTAATGCAGATTGGATTGGGAAGACTGGTACAACCAACCAAGACGAAAATATGTGGCTCATGCTTTCGACACCTAGATTAACCCTAGGTGGCTGGATTGGGCATGATGATAATCATTCATTGTCACGTAGAGCAGGTTATTCTAATAATTCTAATTACATGGCTCATCTGGTAAATGCGATTCAGCAAGCCTCACCAAGCATTTGGGGGAACGAGCGCTTCGCTTTAGATCCTAGTGTCGTAAAATCCGAAGTCTTGAAATCAACAGGTCAAAAACCAGGGAAGGTTTCTGTTGAAGGAAAAGAGGTAGAGGTTACAGGTTCGACTGTTACCAGCTATTGGGCTAATAAGGCAGGAGCGCCAACGACCAGTTATCGCTTTGCTATTGGTGGAAGTGATGCGGATTATCAGAATGCTTGGTCTAGCATCGTGGGGAGTCTACCAACTCCATCAAGCTCCAGCAGTTCAAGTAGTAGTTCTAGCGATAGCAGTAATTCAAGTACTACACGACCTTCTTCTTCAAGGACGAGACGATAAGTTCTATAAACTGTGCTAAATGAAGTGGCTAATCAATGGATTGCCACTTTTTTCTTTTTTCCTTTCGTGTTACAATAAAGGTATGAATCAGTATCAGAAAAAGATTGTTAAAGGAATTATTTATTCGCTCCTATCCGGCTTAATCTGGGGAATCTGTGGGATTTTAGGAGAGTACTTCTTTACTCATTATCAGGTGTCTTCGGGCTGGATTACCTCTATGCGTTTGACACTGGCAGGAAGTCTTGTACTCATTTGGTCTGCGATGCAATTAAAATCGCAAGTGTTTGATATTTGGCGAGACAAGAAAAATTACCTGCCCTTTTTGGCCTATGCTATTTTGGGGATTTTTTCAGTCCAATATTTTTTCTATCTCTGTGTAGAATACTCAAATGCAGCGACAGCAACTATTTTACAGTTTATCAGTCCAGTTTTTATCCTCTTTTACAATCGCTTGGTTTATCAAAAACGAGCGTCAAAAGGCGCTATTTTCTATGTTTTGGTTGCCATGCTGGGTGTTGGCCTGATGGCGACAAAGGGTGATCTCTCTCAGTTATCCATGACACCACTAGCCCTTGTGACGGGTTTGCTGAGTGCCATGGGGGTCATGTTTAATGTTATCCTACCTCAGCCTTTCGCTAAGAGATATGGTTTTGTACCCACGGTTGGGTGGGGGATGATTTTGGCCGGTTTATTTAGCAATGTCATCTCGCCGGTTTATCAGCTTTCCTTTACTCCTGATATTTGGAGTATCTTGATTTGCCTTATTATCGCTTTCTTCGGGACGGCTTTTGCTTTTTTTATTTCCATGAAGGCTGTGTCCTTGGTTTCTCCCTTGGTGGTTTCCGTCATTAGTGCCAGTGAACCTCTCTCTTCTGCTCTCTTGAGTGTTTTGTTCTTAGGATTGGTAGTGGATTGGTCCCTTCTTCTAGCTATGGCCCTGATTATTTTGCCCATGATTTTCCTATCGGTAGAAGAAGCGAAAGAAAGTAAATAAAAAGTCTTTTCTTAATTCTAAAAGTGTGCTATACTAGAATAGTCAATAAAACACGGGGAGATAGTTGTGAAGAGTGTTTTTAGGTTGTATCGGTAGGGGCTTGCTTTTACCGACAGCACGTTTTATCTCACATCCCTAAAAATCATACCTAAAAACAAACAAAAAGGCTTCAAATTTGAGGCCTTTTTTGGTAGAATAGGTATCATTAAAATGAACTAGGAGGCGCCTATGACTGCTACAAAAATGAACGCTCAAGAAATTATCCAATTTATCGCCAATGCTGAAAAGAAAACCAGTGTGAAAGTAACCTTTGAGGGACAACTCGCAACTGCTGTACCTAGCTCTGTTGTCAAATTAGGGAATGTCCTGTTTGGAGACTGGAAGGACGTGGCTCCGCTTCTCGATGGTTTAGTAGAAAATCAAGACTATGTTGTTGAGCAAGATGCTCGTAATTCTGCAGTTCCTTTGCTAGATAAACGTGCTATCAACGCTCGTATCGAGCCAGGTGCTATTATCCGTGATCAGGTTGAAATTGGTGACAATGCTGTTATCATGATGGGAGCAGTTATCAATATCGGTGCTGAAATCGGGGCAGGAACTATGATTGACATGGGGGCTATCCTTGGTGGTCGTGCTATCGTTGGGAAAAACAGTCACGTTGGTGCAGGTGCTGTTCTTGCAGGTGTGATTGAGCCAGCTAGCGCTGACCCAGTCCGTGTTGGAGACAATGTTCTCATCGGCGCTAATGCAGTGGTTATCGAAGGGGTCCAAATCGGTAGTGGTTCAGTTGTTGCAGCAGGAGCTATTGTTACCCAAGATGTCCCAGAAAATGTGGTAGTAGCAGGTGTTCCAGCTCGCATTATCAAAGAGATTGATGCCCAAACCCAACAAAAAACAGCGCTAGAGGATGCGCTTCGTACCTTATAATTGTAAAAGTAATACAGAGGCGGAACCCTTTTTCCAGCCTCTTTCTGCTATATAGGAGGATAGATAGATGTTAGATTTGATTCAGACTAGACGAGATTTGCACCAGATTCCAGAGATTGGCTTGGAGGAGTTCAAGACTCAGGCTTATTTGCTGGATGTAATTGAGAAATTGATTGAAGGTAAGGAATTTGTTCAAGTTCGTACTTGGCGGACAGGGATTTTGGTTTACTTGCAGGGAAGTCAGCCAGAGCGGACCATTGGTTGGCGAACAGACATTGATGGCCTGCCTATCGTCGAACAAACAGGCCTTCCTTTCGCTTCTCAGCACCAAGGTCGTATGCACGCTTGTGGCCATGATTTCCACATGACCATTGCTTTGGGCTGTCTTGAGCAAGCCCTTGAGGAGCAACCAAAGAATAATCTGCTCTTTCTGTTTCAGCCTGCTGAAGAAAATGAAGCTGGAGGCATGCTTATGTATGAGGATGGTGCTTTTGGAGATTGGTTACCAGATCAATTTTATGGCCTCCATGTTCGACCAGATTTAAAAGTCGGCCAGATTGCGACTAATACTCATACACTCTTTGCAGGGACTTGCGAGGTGAAGATCCGTTTCAAAGGCAAAGGCGGCCACGCAGCCTTTCCACATGAAGCCAATGACGCCTTGGTGGCGGCTAGTTACTTTGTGACCCAGGTGCAGTCAGTTGTCAGCCGCAATGTCAACCCAATCGAGGGAGCAGTGGTGACCTTTGGTCTTTTTCAAGCTGGAACAACCAACAATGTTATCACAGACACAGCCTTTTTACATGGAACTATTCGGGCCTTGACACAGGATATGAGTCTCTTGGTGCAAAAGCGGGTCAAAACAGTTGCAGAAGGAGTTGCAGCTGCCTTTGATATGGAAGTCGAAGTGGAACTCAAACAAGGTGGATACCTACCTGTTGAGAACAATCCAGCCTTGGCTCGTGAACTGATGGATTTCTTTGAAGAAAAAGATGGAATTGAGTTGATTGATATCGAACCTGCTATGACAGGTGAAGACTTTGGTTATCTCCTTTCAAAAGTTGATGGCGTTATGTTCTGGCTAGGTATCGATAGTCCCTACGCTCTTCATCACCCTCAAATGAGTCCCAAGGAAGAGGCTTTAGCTATTGGGGTGGATGCGGTCTCTAGTTTCCTGAAAAAGAAGGCAGCAGAGTAGAGGAATTGTCTATGAAAGCAGAATTACGCAAGCAAGTCTTGCAAGAAATGAAGGCTATCCCTCGACAGCAAAAACAGTTTATAGACCAAACTTTAACTGAACGACTTTTACAACACCCCTTTTACCAAGAAGCCAAGGTTATTGCAACCTATCTCTCTTTTCCTCATGAGTTTCAAACGCAGGAATTGATTGAGCAGGCGCTGAAGGATGGCAAGAAGGTTCTGATACCAAAAACCTATCCCAAGGGGCGCATGGACTTTGTGGTCTATGATCCACAGCAGTTGGTAAAAACTTCCTTTGGCTTACTGGAACCACAGGGAGATTTGGAAGTAGTGGATGCCTCTCAGATTGATTTGATTCATGTTCCTGGTCTGGCTTTTACGACGGAAGGCTATCGGATTGGATACGGTGGAGGTTATTATGACCGCTATCTAGAACATTTTTCTAGTCATACTTTGAGTACGGTTTATCCTTGTCAAATTCGGGACTTTAGCCCTGAAAATCATGATATTCCTGTTCAAGAGGTTCTGATTGATGAAGGAAATATTTGACAGACGTTATCCTGTGACGAGTTTCTTCCTCTTAGTGACGGCCTTGGTATTTCTACTAATGTTGGTGACCACAGGAGGAAACTTTTACAGGGCAGATACCCTATTTCGATTTGGAGCCATGTATGGGCCTGTCATTCGTCTCTTTCCAGAGCAGGTTTGGCGTCTCTTCTCTGCCATTTTTGTTCATATTGGGTGGGAGCATTTCATTGTTAATATGCTTTCGCTCTATTATCTTGGTAGGCAGGTAGAGGAGATTTTCGGTTCTAAGCAGTTTTTCTTTCTCTATCTCTTATCTGGAATGATGGGCAATCTCTTTGTTTTTGTATTTAGTCCCAAATCCTTAGCAGCAGGTGCATCTACTTCTCTCTATGGACTATTTGCTGCGATTATCATTCTTCGCTATGCCACTCGCAATCCTTATATCCAACAGCTAGGACAGTCTTATCTGACACTTTTTGTGGTTAACATTATTGGAAGTGTTCTGATTCCAGGAATCAGTCTAGCAGGCCATATCGGAGGTGCAGTCGGTGGCGCATTTCTAGCAGTTATCTTTCCAGTTCGAGGAGAAAGACGGATGTATAGCGCTAGTCAGAGACTGGTAGCGTTAGTCTTGTTCGTAGGACTCGCAGCCTTACTTCTCTACAAGGGAATGGGATGAAAATTTGTGTAATGAAAAAAGATAAGGCAATTTTTGAACCTTATCTTTTTATTTTATACTCAATGAAAATCAAAGAGCAAACTAGGAAGCTAGCCGCAGGTTGCTCAAAGCACTGCTTTGAGGTTGTAGATAGAATTGACGAAGTCAGCTCAAAACACTGTTTTGAGGTTG
>CAUPXP010000007.1:0-85224 GCA_963515455.1 Streptococcus mitis
AGGTTTATATCATAGATGAGGTTCACATGCTGTCTACAGGGGCTTTTAATGCCCTCCTAAAGACGCTGGAAGAGCCAACACAGAATGTAGTTTTTATTTTAGCCACTACTGAATTGCACAAGATCCCTGCGACTATTCTATCCCGTGTGCAGCGTTTTGAATTTAAATCAATTAAGACACAAGATATTAAGGAGCATATCCACTATATCTTAGAAAAGGAAAATATTAGCTCTGAACCAGAGGCTGTGGAAATCATTGCTAGACGGGCTGAAGGTGGAATGCGGGACGCCTTGTCTATTTTAGACCAAGCTCTGAGTTTGACCCAGGGAAACGAGCTGACGACTGCCATCTCTGAAGAAATTACTGGCACCATTAGCCTATCAGCCTTGGATGATTATGTGTCTGCCTTGTCTCAACAGGATGTTCCCAAAGCATTAGCTTGTTTAAATCTTCTTTTTGACAATGGTAAGAGCATGACTCGTTTTGTGACCGACCTTTTGCACTATTTAAGAGACTTGTTAATTGTTCAAACAGGTGGAGAAAACACTCATCATAGTCCAGTCTTTGTAGAAAACTTGGCACTTCCTCAAGAAAATCTGTTTGAAATGATTCGCTTGGCGACAGTCAGTTTAGCAGATATTAAGTCTAGTTTGCAGCCCAAGATTTATGCTGAAATGATGACCATCCGTTTGGCGGAAATCAAGCCCGAACCAGCTCTTTCTGGTGTAGTTGAACATGAAATTTCTGCACTGAGACAGGAAGTGACACGTCTCAAACAAGAACTCGCTAATGTGGGAACTGTGCCCAAGCCAACAAGTCCAGCTCCTAGTCGCCCAGTAGCAGGCAAAGCAGTCTATCGTGTGGATCGCAATAAAGTTCAATCTATCCTACAAGAGGCCGTCGAAAATCCTGATTTGGCTCGTCAAAATCTGATTCGCTTGCAGAATGCATGGGGAGAGGTAATTGAAAGTCTAGGTGGTCCTGATAAGGCTTTGCTGGTTGGTTCTCAACCGGTTGCGGCCAATGAACACCATGCTATTCTTGCTTTTGATTCTAACTTCAATGCTGGTCAAACCATGAAACGGGACAATCTCAACACTATGTTTGGCAACATTCTCAGTCAGGCAGCAGGTTTTTCACCTGAGATTTTAGCCATTTCCATGGAAGAATGGAAAGAAGTGCGCGCAGCCTTTTCAGCCAAAGCCAAATCTCCTCAAACTGAAAAAGAAGCAGAAGAAAGCCTGATTCCAGAAGGTTTTGAATTTTTGGCTGATAAAGTGAAGGTAGAGGAAGACTAAAGAAAGATTTCATGATACAATAAGTTTATGAATAGACAACAATTTATTATTATCGCGCTGTTTACAGCTGCTGAGACCTATTTTTTCAATGAAGCCTGGATGACTGGCCGCTATATTATGGCAGCCTTTTGGGCTATTTTGCTCTTTAGAAATTTTCGAGTTAGTTATGTGATGGGCAAGATTGTAGATGTCATTGACCAGCATTTGAAAGGAAAAGACTAGTCCTCAGCTTCCAGACAAAATCAAAGCCTTTTAGGCTTTTTTTTGTTATACTATAAAAGTATATTTATTGACCTTTTATATTCTTCGAAAATCTCTTCAAACCACGTCAGCTTTATCTGCAACCTCAAAGCGGTGCTTTGAGCAACCTGCGGCTAGCTTCCTAGTTTGCTCTTTGATTTTCATTGAGTATTACCGTATTTTCTAGGGAAATCAAGTATGTTTCTAGTAAGCACTGTAAAGGTCTTGAAAAAGAAAGGAACTATCATGTCAGTATTAGAGATCAAAGATCTTCACGTTGAGATTGAAGGAAAAGAAATTTTAAAAGGGGTTAACCTGACCCTGAAAACAGGAGAAATTGCCGCGATCATGGGACCAAATGGTACAGGTAAATCGACTCTTTCTGCCGCTATCATGGGAAATCCCAACTATGAAGTAACTAAAGGTGAAGTTTTGTTTGATGGCGTAAACATCCTTGAGTTGGAAGTGGATGAGCGTGCGCGTATGGGACTTTTCCTTGCTATGCAATACCCATCAGAAATTCCTGGTATTACTAACGCTGAGTTTCTTCGTGCAGCCATGAATGCTGGTAAAGAGGATGATGAAAAGATTTCAGTTCGTGAGTTTATTACTAAACTAGATGAGAAGATGGAATTGCTCAACATGAAAGAAGAAATGGCTGAGCGTTACCTCAACGAAGGTTTCTCTGGTGGTGAGAAAAAACGTAATGAAATTCTTCAGCTTTTGATGTTGGAACCAACTTTTGCCCTTCTTGATGAGATTGACTCAGGTCTTGATATTGACGCTCTTAAAGTTGTATCTAAAGGTGTGAACGCTATGCGTGGTGAAGGCTTTGGTGCTATGATTATCACTCACTACCAACGTCTTTTGAACTATATCACACCTGATGTGGTACATGTGATGATGGAAGGTCGTGTTGTCCTTTCTGGTGGTCCAGAATTGGCTGCGCGTTTGGAACGTGAAGGATACGCAAAACTAGCTGAAGAACTTGGCTACGACTACAAGGAAGAATTGTAATTCCCTCGTATCTTTTAGGAGAAGTAAATGACTAAAGAAACTATTAAACTTTTTTCAGAAATGCACGCTGAACCAAGCTGGTTGGCCGACCTCCGTCAAAAAGCTTTTGATAAGATTGAGAGTCTAGAATTACCAGTTATTGAGCGTGTCAAATTTCACCGTTGGAATCTAGGTGATGGAAGGATTACAGAAAGTGAGCCATCAGCAAATGTTCCAGATTTCACAGCTTTAGATAACCACTTGAAGTTGGTGCAAGTAGGAACCCAAACTGTTTTTGAGCAAACCCCAGTTGAATTAGCTGAACAGGGTGTTGTTTTCACAGACTTTCACTCAGCTTTAGAAGAAATTCCAGAGCTGATCGAGGAATTCTTCATGTCATCAGTTAAGTATGACGATGATAAATTAGCAGCCTACCATACAGCTTATTTCAATAGTGGTGCTGTTCTCTACATTCCAGATAATGTTGAGATTGCTGAACCAATCGAAGGAATTTTCTACCAAGACAGCGACAGCGATGTGCCCTTTAACAAGCATATTATGATTATTGCTGGTAAAAATTCTAAGATTAGTTATCTGGAGCGTTTAGAGTCACGTGGTGAAGGCAGTGCCAAAGCAACTGCTAATATCACGGTGGAAGTGATTGCACGTTCTGGTGCTCAAGTAAAATTTGCTGCTATTGACCGTTTAGGTGAAAATGTTACTGCCTACATTAGCCGTCGTGGTAAACTAGGCAACGATGCAAGCATAGACTGGGCAATTGGTGTCATGAACGAAGGGAATGTTGTTGCTGACTTTGATAGCGACTTGATTGGAAATGGTAGCCATGCTGATCTCAAGGTTGTAGCTCTTTCAAGTTGTCGTCAGGTACAAGGGATTGATACTCGTGTGACTAACTATGGATGCAACTCAATCGGAAATATCCTCCAACATGGGGTTATTCTTGAGAAAGCAACTTTGACCTTCAACGGTATCGGTCACATCATCAAGGGTGCTAAGGGAGCCGATGCGCAACAAGAAAGCCGTGTTCTCATGCTTTCAGACCAAGCGCGTTCAGATGCCAACCCAATTCTTTTGATTGACGAAAATGACGTTACTGCTGGTCACGCTGCTTCTATCGGACAGGTGGATCCAGAAGACATGTACTACCTCATGAGTCGTGGCTTGGACAAAGCAACTGCAGAACGTTTGGTTGTCCGCGGTTTCCTTGGATCTGTTATCGTTGAGATTCCGGTCAAGGAAGTTCGTGATGAAATGATTGCAACTATCGAAGAAAAATTGTCAAAACGCTAAGGGGAAGCCTATGTTAGATGTAGAAGCGATTCGCAAGGATTTTCCAATTTTAGACCAGATTGTTAATGATGAACCGTTGGTCTATCTGGACAATGCTGCGACGACACAAAAACCACTAGCAGTTCTGGAAACGATCAACCGCTATTATGAACAGGACAATGCCAATGTTCACCGTGGGGTTCATACCTTGGCTGAACGATCAACAGCATCTTATGAAGCAGCTCGTGAAACCATTCGTAAGTTTATCAATGCAGGCTCTACAAAGGAAGTACTCTTTACCCGTGGAACGACAACCAGTCTTAACTGGGTGGCACGCTTTGCTGAGGAAATTCTGACTGAGGGAGACCAGGTCTTGATTTCTGTCATGGAACACCATTCCAATATTATTCCTTGGCAGGAAGCCTGCCGTAAGACTGGGGCAGAGCTTGTCTATGTCTATCTCAAGGACGGAGCTCTGGATATGGATGACTTGCGAGCTAAATTGACGGACAAGGTCAAGTTTGTTTCGCTAGCTCATGCCTCTAATGTTCTTGGAGTGGTCAATCCGATCAAAGAAATCACTCAAATGGCCCACAAAGTTGGAGCTATCATGGTGGTGGATGGTGCTCAGTCTACACCCCATATGAAGATTGATGTCCAGGACTTGGATGTGGACTTCTTTGCCTTTTCGGGTCACAAGATGGCTGGCCCAACTGGTATCGGTGTTCTTTACGGCAAAGAAAAGTATCTGGAGCAAATGTCACCAGTTGAATTTGGTGGTGAGATGATTGATTTCGTTTATGAACAATCTGCTAGCTGGAAGGAGTTGCCTTGGAAATTCGAGGCAGGAACTCCAAATATGGCTGGTGCAATCGGACTTGCTGCGGCAGTGGATTATCTGGAAAAGATTGGTATGGATGCCATTGAAGCCCATGAACAGGAATTGATCGCATACGTCTATCCAAAACTGCAGGAGATTGAAGGATTGACCATTTATGGTTCACAGGACTTGGCTCAACGGTCAGGTGTCATTGCCTTTAACCTAGGCGACCTTCATCCGCACGATCTTGCGACGGCTCTGGATTATGAAGGAGTGGCTGTTCGTGCTGGTCACCATTGTGCCCAACCCTTGCTTCAGTATTTGGATGTCCCAGCAACAGCTCGCGCAAGTTTTTATATCTACAATACCAAGGCAGATTGCGACAAGCTAGTCGATGCCTTACAAAAGACAAAGGAGTTTTTCAATGGCACTTTCTAAACTAGATAGCCTCTATATGGCAGTGGTAGCGGACCATTCGAAAAATCCACATCATCAAGGGAAGTTGGATGATGCTGAGCAAATCAGTCTCAACAATCCGACCTGTGGGGATGTTATCAATCTCTCCGTCAAGTTTGATGCAGATGACCGCTTGGAAGATATCGCCTTTCTAAATTCAGGCTGTACTATCTCAACTTCCTCTGCAAGCATGATGACGGACGCAGTTTTAGGAAAAACCAAACAAGAAATTTTAGAGCTTGCGACTATTTTTTCTGAAATGGTTCAAGGGCAAAAAGATGAGCGTCAAGACCAACTAGGCGATGCAGCTTTCTTGTCAGGCGTTGCCAAATTTCCTCAACGAATCAAGTGTGCAACCCTAGCTTGGAACGCCCTGAAGAAAACAATTGAAAATCAAGAAAACAAGTAAGGCAAGTTTCTTTTGTCTTATGAATCAGTAGAAATGAAGAATGAAAGAAAGGATATTATGGCTGAAGAAAGAGTAGAACCAAAACCAATTGACCTTGGGGAATATAAATTTGGTTTCCATGATGATGTAGAGCCTGTCCTATCGACAGGAAAAGGATTGAATGAAGATGTCATTCGTGAACTATCAGCTGCTAAGGGAGAACCTGAGTGGATGCTAGAATTCCGTTTGAAGTCTTATGAAACCTTCAAAAAAATGCCCATGCAAACTTGGGGAGCAGATTTGTCAGAGATTGATTTTGATGACTTGATCTACTACCAAAAACCATCTGATAAACCAGCCCGTTCATGGGATGAGGTTCCTGAAAAAATTAAAGAAACCTTTGAACGTATCGGGATTCCGGAAGCTGAGCGTGCTTATCTAGCCGGTGCCTCTGCCCAGTACGAGTCAGAAGTGGTTTACCACAACATGAAGGAAGAATTTGAGAAGTTAGGTATCATCTTTACAGATACGGATTCTGCTCTTAAAGAATACCCAGACTTGTTTAAACAATACTTTGCCAAGTTGGTACCACCAACAGATAACAAGTTGGCTGCCCTTAACTCAGCAGTATGGTCAGGTGGAACCTTTATCTACGTACCAAAAGGGGTCAAAGTGGATATTCCACTTCAAACTTACTTCCGTATCAACAACGAAAATACTGGTCAGTTTGAACGTACCTTGATTATCGTTGATGAGGGAGCAAGTGTCCACTACGTAGAAGGATGTACAGCGCCAACTTATTCAAGCAACAGTTTGCATGCTGCCATCGTAGAAATTTTTGCCTTGGACGGAGCTTATATGCGTTATACGACTATCCAAAACTGGTCTGATAACGTTTATAACTTGGTAACGAAACGTGCTAAAGCTCAAAAGGATGCCACTGTTGAGTGGATTGATGGAAACTTGGGTGCCAAGACAACTATGAAATACCCATCTGTTTACCTAGATGGAGAAGGAGCGCGTGGTACCATGCTTTCTATCGCTTTTGCCAATGCAGGGCAACACCAGGATACTGGAGCCAAGATGATCCACAACGCTCCACATACTAGCTCGTCTATTGTGTCTAAATCCATTGCTAAAGGTGGAGGAAAGGTTGACTACCGTGGACAAGTAACCTTTAACAAGAACTCTAAGAAATCTGTTTCTCACATTGAGTGTGATACCATTATCATGGATGACTTGTCAGCATCAGATACCATTCCATTTAATGAAATCCACAACTCTCAAGTAGCTTTGGAACACGAAGCTAAGGTTTCTAAGATTTCAGAAGAACAACTCTATTACCTCATGAGTCGTGGATTGTCAGAATCAGAAGCGACAGAAATGATTGTTATGGGATTTGTGGAGCCCTTCACCAAAGAACTTCCAATGGAATATGCTGTTGAGCTGAACCGTTTGATTAGCTATGAGATGGAAGGATCAGTTGGGTAAAATTTGATTTTAGCTATACTCAAAATCAAGGACTTTGAAGATGAATTTGTAATAAAAAATCGCGATTTTAAATCGCGATTTTTTTATAATTTCTCGTTGATAAATCGGATAAACTGATTCCACCAAACTTTTAAGAAGAAGGCTTTTTCTACTTTCTTTTCTGCAACCATTTCGAAACTAGGAAGTTCAGCGGTAATGTAACCTTGACCAATCAAATCCTTGTCTTCGTAAGTCAAATGGCCAACCACTGTTCCGGCTTCAAGTGGTGCTGGGATTGCTTTAGAATCAGGTGTGAATTGAATAGATTGGGAAGATTGACCTCCAACACGTTCAATTAGAGAAATATCATCTTTGGCAACAGCAGTGACTGTATCTTCTTTCCCATCTTGTACAGGTGCTTTGCTATCTTGGTAGGCATCGCCTTTTTGAACGATTTTGCGAAGTGTGAATGTAGAAGAGATATAATCCATTAGTGAAGATGTAGCTGTGAAGCGAGCGTAAGGATTATTGTCTTGATGATCTGAATTCAAAACAACTGTGATAACCCTCATCCCTTTTTCGACAGTAGTACCAACAAAAGACTCTCCAGCCTTATCTGTTGTTCCTGTTTTTAGCCCATCAAAACCACCACGGTAAGCAGGCATACCTTCTAACATGTAGTTGGTTGAAGTGATTGTCATTCCAGCAAAAGTAGAAGAAGGTTTTTTGGTGATTTCCAAGACTTGTGGGTATTTTTTGATGAGGTTGCGGGCAACGATAGCGACATCATAAGCACTGAGCTTATTTTCATCATCTTTATTAGACCCTGGGTAAATGTTATCTCCGAGAGTTTCGTTGTTCAGACCAGTTGTATTGACAACCGTGGCATCTTTGATTCCCCATTCCAGGAGTTTGGCCCGCATCATATCAACGAAGTCTTTCTCTGAGCCAGCAATTTTCTCAGCTAGGGCAATAGCGGCGCTGTTGGCACTAGATACCAGAGTTGCTTCAAGTAACTCTTCGACAGTATAATTACGGGCCTCCATAGGAACATTACTGGCTTCAGAATTTGTCGTCAATTGATAAGGATAATCAGAGATATCTACTGGGGTGGATAGTGTGATACTTCCATTTTCGAGTGCTTCATAGACCAGGTAAACGGTAAGCAGTTTTGTTATAGAAGCAATTTCGACAGGTTGAGTTGCATCTTTCTCATAGAGAATTTTACCAGTATTTGCCTCAACAGCAATGGCATGTTTAGCAGCAATATTAAAATCTTGGGCAGCAACAGTAGATGCTGACCCAATTACGGATAGACTTAAGAGAGTTAAAATGATTTTTTTCATAGTAAGTTTATTCTAACATAAAGAAAAAAATATTCCCAGTTTCATGATAGAAGAAAGAAGCTTTTTTGAAAGTATGGTAAAATAGATGAATGGAGGTAGCTCATGTTTCGTAAGAATAAATTATTTTTTTGGACCAGTGAGATTTTATTATTAACAATCATTTTTTACTTATGGAGAGAGATGGGGGCTATTATCACGCCTTTTGTAAGCGTCGCAAACACCATCATGATTCCTTTTCTTCTAGGTGGTTTTTTATATTATTTGACCAATCCTATTGTAAATTTTTTACAAAAGTATTTCAAAATTAATCGTATCATTGGTATTCTACTAACCTTGTGTGCTTTGGTTTGGGGGCTTGTCATTGGGGTAGTCTATCTCTTACCGATTTTGGTTAATCAGTTGACCAGCTTGATTGCGACTAGTCAGACTATCTATAGTCGTTTACAAGATTTGATTGTGGATTTATCTACTTATCCAGCCTTTCAAAATTTGGATATTCAAGCGACTATTCAACAGTTAAATTTATCCTATGTAGATATTTTACAAAATATACTAAATAGTGTGACGAATAGTGTCGGAAGTGTTCTATCAGCTCTCTTTAGTACTGTTTTGATTATTATTATGACTCCTGTGTTTTTGGTCTATTTTTTGTTAGATGGTAACAAATTTTTACCGATGCTTGAACGTACTGTTTTAAAGAGAGATAAGTTGCATATTGCAGGTCTTTTAAAGAATTTGAATGCAACAATTGCTCGCTATATTAGTGGAGTCGCAATTGATGCCATTATTATCGGTTGTTTGGCCTTTATCGGATATAGCGTGATTGGTTTGAAATACGCTTTGGTCTTTGCTATCTTTTCAGGATTGGCCAATCTCATTCCTTATGTGGGACCAAGTATTGGCTTGATTCCGATGATTATTGCCAATGTCTTTACTGATCCTCATAGAATGCTAATTGCAGTTGTTTACATGCTAATCATTCAACAAGTGGATGGAAATATCCTCTACCCTCGAATCGTTGGTGGTGTGATGAAGGTTCATCCAATAACAATTTTAGTATTACTTTTGTTATCAAGTAATATCTATGGTGTCATTGGCATGATTGTCGCAGTACCAACCTATTCTATCTTAAAAGAAATTTCTAAGTTCTTATCCCGTTTGTATGAAAATCATAAAATAATGAAAGAACGAGAAAGAGAATTAGCTAAGTAAAAGTCAGGAGAACCCTGATTTTTCTTTTTCTTTAGGGAAGTGATAGGAGTAGAAGTGCCGTTTAGATCAGCAGATTAAGAATAATTCATAAAAACTTTGTAAAACACTTGCAATTTAGCTGAAATTTGATAAAATAGTAAGGAAAGTTAGACTGTATTGCCTACTGTCTATCTATAAAATATATTTTATTGGAGGCTTTTACTCAAATGGCAAAAGAAAAATACGATCGTAGTAAACCACACGTTAACATTGGTACTATTGGACACGTTGACCACGGTAAAACTACCCTAACTGCAGCTATCACAACTGTTTTGGCACGTCGCTTGCCTTCATCAGTTAACCAACCTAAAGACTATGCGTCTATCGATGCTGCTCCAGAAGAACGCGAACGCGGTATTACTATCAACACTGCGCACGTTGAGTACGAAACTGAAAAACGTCACTACGCTCACATCGACGCTCCAGGACACGCGGACTACGTTAAAAACATGATCACTGGTGCCGCTCAAATGGACGGAGCTATCCTTGTAGTAGCTTCAACTGACGGACCAATGCCACAAACTCGTGAACACATCCTTCTTTCACGTCAGGTTGGTGTTAAACACCTTATCGTCTTCATGAACAAAGTTGACTTGGTTGACGACGAAGAATTGCTTGAATTGGTTGAAATGGAAATCCGTGACCTATTGTCAGAATACGACTTCCCAGGTGACGATCTTCCAGTTATCCAAGGTTCAGCACTTAAAGCTCTTGAAGGTGACTCTAAATACGAAGACATCGTTATGGAATTGATGAACACTGTTGATGAGTACATCCCAGAACCAGAACGTGACACTGACAAACCATTGCTTCTTCCAGTCGAGGACGTATTCTCAATCACTGGACGTGGTACAGTTGCTTCAGGACGTATCGACCGTGGTATCGTTAAAGTCAACGACGAAATCGAAATCGTTGGTATCAAAGAAGAAACTCAAAAAGCAGTTGTTACTGGTGTTGAAATGTTCCGTAAACAACTTGACGAAGGTCTTGCCGGAGATAACGTAGGTGTCCTTCTTCGTGGTGTTCAACGTGATGAAATCGAACGTGGACAAGTTATCGCTAAACCAGGTTCAATCAACCCACACACTAAATTCAAAGGTGAAGTCTACATCCTTACTAAAGAAGAAGGTGGACGTCACACTCCATTCTTCAACAACTACCGTCCACAATTCTACTTCCGTACTACTGACGTTACAGGTTCAATCGAACTTCCAGCAGGTACTGAAATGGTAATGCCTGGTGATAACGTGACAATCGACGTTGAGTTGATCCACCCAATCGCCGTAGAACAAGGTACTACATTCTCTATCCGTGAGGGTGGACGTACTGTTGGTTCAGGTATGGTTACAGAAATCGAAGCTTAATTCGATTTAGTTCCCAGAAGAACAATTATTTAAGTCAGACACTAAAAGAATCTTGCTTTGCAAGGTTCTTTTTTTCAGATATTGAACTAATACTCAATGAAAATCAAAGAGCAAACTAGGAAGCTAGCTGCAGGCTGCTCAAAATACTGTTTTGAGGTTGTAGATAAGACTGACGAAGTCAGCTCAAAATACTGTTTTGAGGTTGTAGATAAGACTGACGAAGTCAGCTCAAAACACCGTTTTGAGGTTGTAGATAGAACTGACGAAGTCAGTATCATATACATACGGCAAGGCGAAGCTGACGCGGTTTGAAGGAGATTTTCGAAGAGTATAAAATTGAATTGCTTACAGAAAAAGCTCCATACACTAGATGTGTATAGAGCAATGGGGGATTATTTAATATAGAGTTCTTGATTTTTCAAGACAATTTCACGTACGCTCGCAAATTTCTTGAGTTTTTTAAGTTCTTCTGGATGAGTGACGAGAGTGATAACATAACCTTCTTTGCCCATACGGCCAGTACGGCCAGCACGGTGTGTGTAGGTTTCGCTATCTCTCGGGACATCAAAGTTTACGACGCATTCTAGGCTATCGATATCAATTCCACGAGCCAGAAGGTCAGTTGCAAGAAGCAGGGTTAGTTGCTTGTCTTTAAACTTTTCTAAGATGACTTTTCTAAATTTGACATTGACATCACTAGCTAGAGAAACAGCCAAGATATCCCGATACTGTAATTTTTCTTCTGCACTTCCAAGGTCTGACAGGCTGCTAAAGAAGACTAGTCCGCGGAAATCCTCAACATGAGCCAGTTTTCGTAGCATATCAACGCGGTGACGTTGGTCTACCTGCATGTAGAAATGCTGGATATTATCCAGTTTTTGGTCAGAGAGATCAATGGTACGTGTGTTAGGCGCAATCTTTTCTTGGTCAAACTTGGTCGTCGCACTCATATAGACGAGTTGGTGGTCACGCGGTGCGTAGTGAGTAATTTTCTCGACAAAGTGTATCTGAGAATCATCGAGCAATTGGTCAAATTCATCTAGAATGATGGTTTCCACATTCATCATTTTGATTTTTTTCAATTTAATGAGTTCAAGGATACGGCCAGGGGTTCCAATCAGAATTTCTGGTCCTTTTTTTAGGCGTTCAATCTGGCGTTTCTGACTCGAACCTGATAAGAAGAGTTGGGCAGTTAAGCCGATAGCGTCTGCCCACGTTTTACATACATCAAAAATCTGTCCAGCAAGCTCCGTATTTGGTGCTAGAATCAAGAGTTGCTGCGCTTTTTTCTTTTGTAGTCTGAGAAGACTTGGTAGGAGGTAAGCTAGGGTCTTACCAGTTCCTGTTGGGCTCACTCCTAGGAGGTTTTCTCCAGCAAGAAGGGGCTCAAATAGTTGAGTTTGAATGGGGATAAATTCATGGAAACCGAGTTGGTCACTCAGTTCTTGCCATTCAGTCGGTAGTTTGGTTTTCATTTTTCTGCCTCAAATCTAATGCCAGCAGTCTGGCGCATGGTAAATAGTAGTTCATGAACAGAACTTGCATCTTCCAGCCAATTCTGGTAGAGTGTCTGGTCTGGTTGCTGAATCATCTGTGCAAATGCAGCGACTTCCTCAGTCATCGTATGAGGAGCCTGTTGGATAGGGAGCTGGACTTGATTGCCTTGGTGGTCGGTAAAAATAGCCGAGCGAACATGCTCAATGGTGTTGAGGGTCAAGGTGCCATCTGTCGTATAAATTTCGCAAGGAAGATTGGAAGTAATGTTTTTCCCAGCCTTGATGTGAACCTGAAAGTCTGGGTAGAAGAGGATACCATCTCCATTTAGGTCAATGCTATTGTCAAGCTGTTGAGCCTGGTAAGTCGCGTCATTAGCTTTTCCAAAAAGGCGAACGGCAGCGTAGAGAGGATAAATCCCCAAATCCATAAGAGCTCCACCAGCAAAACGGTCTGAAAAGACATTTGGTGTCTCCCCAGCCAACAAGTCAGGCATCTTGGAAGAATACTTGGCATAGTTGAGATCTGCTCCTAACACTTGCTTATCTGCTAAAAAGTTTTTGATGATAGTGAAAGCTTTCTCATGGTAATTACGAGCTGCTTCAAAGATAAAACAGTGATTTTTTTCAGCTGTTTGAACCAAATCTAGCCAGTCTTGTGGCTGAGTGACAGCTGGCTTTTCAAGAATGACGTGTTTACCAGCAGACAAGGCAGTTTTTGCCTGAGCAAAATGCAAGGAGTTTGGACTGGCAATATAGACTACATCAAAGGAAGACTTGAGGAAGTCTTCTACTTGATCAAAGAGTTGGATGTCCTGATAGTGAGAAGCAAAGGTTGCTGCGGTTTCTAACTTTCTAGAATAGACTGCGACCAGCTGGTATTCTCCACTGGTATGGGCTGCTTCTATGAAGTGGTGGCTGATAGCGCCAGTGCCGATGACACCTAATTTAAGCATAGATACTCCTTTTCCGATTTTAAATCCTTCTTTCATTATAACATAGATGGACGAGACTATCCAACAGAGGAGAAAAATTGGTAACTTCTAAAACTAACTTCCAGTTTCCCACAACCTAGCTTTTAGTATGAGAAAAACGCGTGAAATCAGTGGAAATCCGTCTTAGACTAACTTCCACTGGTTTTCTTTTTCTTGATATATAAGGGTTCAAAAGAGAAAAGACTCAGAAAAAAGTGCACGACAAATAGCCCTAAAACAGAGTCGTCTTAGAGTAACTTCCAGTTTTGGGAGAGAGGTGGAAGTTACTTTGAGAAGTTACGGAGGGGAAAATTTTTAAATAAGCTACTAGGCCTTTTCCAAAGAAAGTGGTACAATAATGAGATGAGTAAATGAAATGGGAGGGAAAATGAGGTTATTACCGATAAGAAAAATATCACGTCAGTCTAAGAGGCTAGCGCTTTTTTTGACTTTTTGTGCAGGTTATGTAGATGCCTATACTTTTATTGTACGAGGGAATACCCTTGTAGCTGGACAAACTGGGAATGTCGTCTTTCTTTCAGTAGAATTAATTCAAAATAATGTTTCAGATGTTAGGGACAAGGTTCTCACCTTGCTAGCTTTTATGATGGGGGTCTTTTTATTAACTGTTTATAAGGAAAAATTGAGAATTGTGAAAAAACCGATTCTGTCATTGATTCCTTTGGCAATCTTATCAATCATTATTGGTTTTGTGCCGCAAACTGTGGATAATATCTATCTAGTGCCGCCCTTGGCCTTCTGTATGGGACTGGTGACAACTGCTTTTGGAGAAGTGTCGGGTATTGCTTACAATAATGCCTTTATGACAGGGAATATCAAACGGACCATGCTGGCTTTTGGAGATTATTTCCGAACCAAGCACACTCCTTTTTTGCGTGAAGGTTTCATATTTGTTAGCTTGCTTAGCAGTTTTGTATTTGGAGTTGTTTTTTCAGCCTATTTGACGATTTTCTATCAGGAAAAGACCATTCTTGGTGTTCCTATTATGATGAGCATTTTTTATCTCAGTATGCTTTTTGCCTCGTGGCGGAAAAAAGTAAAAGAAAAAGCTTCATTTTAGGTGTTATTACTTGTAAGAAAATAGGAGATATGCTATACTTAAAGAGTTGACTATGCACGTTCCTGTGCAACCGCACGAACATCGTTGCTCGTCGTATAACAAATTTAAACTTTGTTATACATAGAGCTCTTCTTTTAAGTGGTTCGTCCCACGATGCTAGGCGAGTCTTCACAAAAAATTCGGGGAAACCCATAAAAATCATAGGAGGTGCATAATGAGCACATACGCAATTATCAAAACTGGCGGAAAACAAGTTAAAGTTGAAGTTGGTCAAGCAGTTTACGTTGAAAAATTGAACGTTGAAGCTGGTCAAGAAGTTACTTTTAACGAAGTTGTTCTTGTTGGTGGTGAAAACACTGTTGTCGGAACTCCACTTGTTGCTGGAGCTACTGTAGTTGGAACTGTTGAAAAACAAGGAAAACAAAAGAAAGTTGTTACTTACAAGTACAAACCTAAAAAAGGTAGCCACCGTAAACAAGGTCACCGTCAACCATATACTAAAGTTGTCATCAACGCAATCAACGCTTAATTTTAAGGAGAACACATGATACAAGCAGTCTTTGAGAGAGCCGAAGATGGCGAGCTGAGGAGTGCGGAAATTACTGGACACGCCGAGAGTGGCGAATACGGCTTAGATGTCGTGTGTGCATCGGTTTCTACGCTTGCCATTAACTTTATCAATTCTATTGAGAAATTTGCAGGCTATGAACCAATCCTAGAATTAAACGAAGATGAAGGTGGCTATCTGATGGTTGAAATTCCAAAAGACCTTCCTTCACACCAGAGAGAAATGACCCAGTTATTCTTTGAATCATTTTTCTTAGGTATGGCAAACTTATCGGAGAACTCTTCTGAGTTCGTCCAAACCAGAGTTATCACAGAAAACTAACACGGAGGAAAACATTATGTTAAAAATGACTCTTAACAACTTGCAACTTTTCGCCCACAAAAAAGGTGGAGGTTCTACATCAAACGGACGCGATTCACAAGCAAAACGTCTTGGAGCTAAAGCAGCTGACGGACAAACTGTAACAGGTGGATCAATCCTTTACCGTCAACGTGGTACACACATCTACCCAGGTGTAAACGTTGGACGTGGTGGAGACGATACTTTGTTCGCTAAAGTTGAAGGCGTAGTACGCTTTGAACGTAAAGGACGCGATAAAAAACAGGTTTCTGTTTACCCAATCGCTAAATAAAAAGGTCCAGTGAACCTTTTTATCCCGAGCCTTGAAATAATCTCGTGAAGTCAAGTAGAATGTTCGTTTTCTACTTGACTTTTTTTAGCTGAAAGAGTATACTAATAAAAATTTAACCTTTAAGGGGAGTCCAGAGAGACTCACAAGGTGTCAGATAAAAGAATAGTGCAATTTTCTAGAGGAGACTTTTTGAGTGTGCTCTCTTGTGTTGTACGATTTTAACTGAGGCCTTGCATTAGCAAGGTCTTTTCTTTATCTGGTCCCCTTAAAATTTAAGGAGGAAAAGTCATGAATCCCACATGTAAGAAACGTTTGGGTGCAATTCGTTTGGAAACCATGAAGGTGGTTGCACAGGAGGAAATCGCGCCAGCAATCTTTGAATTAGTCCTAGAAGGGGAAATGGTTGAAGCTATGCGGGCAGGCCAATTTCTTCATCTGCGTGTGCCTGATGACGCCCATCTCTTGCGTCGCCCTATTTCGATTTCATCTATTGATAAGATTAAGAAGCAGTGTCATCTCATTTATCGGATTGAAGGGGCTGGGACAGCTATTTTCTCAACCTTAAGTCAGGGGGATACTCTTGATGTGATGGGCCCTCAGGGGAATGGTTTTGACTTATCTGACCTTGATGAGCAGAACCAGGTTCTCCTTGTTGGTGGGGGGATTGGTGTTCCTCCCTTGCTTGAGGTGGCCAAGGAATTGCATGCGCGTGGTGTGAAAGTAGTGACAGTTCTCGGTTTTGCTAATAAGGATGCTGTTATTTTAGAGACGGAATTAGCTCAATATGGTCAAGTCTTTGTAACGACAGATGATGGTTCTTATGGTATCAAGGGAAATGTTTCCGTTGTTATCAAGGATTTAGACAATCAATTTGATGCTGTTTACTCATGTGGGGCGCCTGGAATGATGAAGTATATCAATCAAACATTTTATGACCATCCAAGAGCCTATCTATCTCTGGAATCTCGCATGGCTTGTGGGATGGGGGCTTGCTATGCTTGTGTCCTAAAAGTACCAGAAAGCGAGACGGTTAGTCAACGCGTCTGTGAAGATGGCCCTGTTTTCCGCACAGGAACAGTTGTATTATAAGGAGAAAATTATGACTAGAAATCGTTTACAAGTTTCTCTACCTGGTTTGGATTTGAAAAATCCGATTATTCCAGCATCAGGCTGCTTTGGTTTTGGACAAGAGTATGCTAAATACTATGATTTAGACATTTTAGGTTCTATTATGATCAAGGCGACAACCCTTGAACCACGTTTTGGAAATCCAACTCCAAGGGTGGCAGAAACACCTGCTGGCATGCTCAATGCAATTGGCTTGCAAAATCCGGGTTTGGAAGCTGTCTTAGCTGAAAAACTGCCTTGGCTGGAAAGAGAATATCCAAATCTTCCTATTATTGCTAATGTGGCCGGTTTTTCAAAACAAGAGTATGCGGCTGTTTCTCATGGTATTTCCAAGGCAACTAATGTAAAGGCTATCGAGCTCAATATTTCTTGCCCCAATGTAGATCACTGTAATCACGGACTTTTGATTGGTCAAGATCCAGATTTAGCTTATGATGTGGTGAAAGCAGCTGTGGAAGCCTCCGAAGTGCCAGTTTATGTCAAACTCACCCCGAGTGTGACCGATATCGTTACTATCGCAAAAGCAGCAGAAGATGCGGGAGCAAGCGGCTTGACCATGATCAATACTCTAGTTGGAATGCGCTTTGACCTCAAAACTCGTAAACCAATCTTGGCCAATGGAACAGGTGGAATGTCTGGTCCAGCAGTATTTCCAGTAGCCCTCAAACTCATCCGCCAAGTGGCCCAAACAACAGACCTGCCTATCATTGGAATGGGGGGAGTGGATTCTGCTGAAGCTGCCCTAGAAATGTATCTGGCTGGAGCATCGGCTATTGGAGTTGGAACAGCCAACTTTACCAATCCATATGCCTGTCCTGATATTATTGAAAATCTGCCAAAAGTCATGGACAAATGCGCTATTAGCAGTCTGGAAAATCTACGCAAGGAAGTAAAAGAGTCTCTGAGGTAAACTGCAATTAATCTGTTCTTGATTTTTTATCAGTTTGTAATGTTGATTATAGAGAATTTTGATATAATGAAATGAGTAAGAACAGAGGAAGTAAATTAATGAAGAAATTAAGATTTATTTTTTTAGCCCTGCTATTTTTCTTAATCAGACCAGAGAGTGCAATGGCTAGCGATGGTACTTGGCAAGGAAAACAATACCTGAAAGCAGATGGCAGTCAAGCAGCCAATGAGTGGGTTTTTGATGCTCACTATCAATCTTGGTTTTATATAAAAGAAGATGCAAACTATGCTGAAAATGAATGGCTGAAGCAAGGTGACGACTATTTTTACCTCAAATCTGGTGGCTATATGGCCAAGTCAGAATGGGTAGAAGATAAGGGAGCCTTCTATTATTTTGACCAAAATGGAAAGATGAAAAGAAATGCTTGGGTAGGAGCTTCCTATGTCGGTGCTACAGGTGCCAAGGTAATAGAAGACTGGGTCTATGATTCTCAATATGATGCTTGGTTTTATATCAAAGCAGATGGCCAGTACGCAGAGAAAGAATGGCTCCAAATTAAAGGGAAGGACTATTATTTCAAATCCGGTGGTTATTTACTGACAAGTCAGTGGATTGAGCAGGCTTATGTGAATGCTAGTGGTGCCAAAGTACAGCAAGGTTGGCTTTTTGACAAACAATACCAATCTTGGTTTTACATCAAAGCAAATGGAAATCATGCTGATAAAGAATGGATTTTCGAAAATGGTCACTATTATTATCTCAAATCCGGTGGCTATATGGCAGCCAATGAATGGATTTGGGATAAGGAGTCATGGTTTTACCTCAAATCTGATGGCAAAATGGCTGAAAAAGAATGGGTATACGATTCTAAAAGTCAAGCTTGGTACTACTTCAAATCCGGTGGCTACATGGCGAAAAATGAGACAATAGATGGTTATCAGCTTGGAAGCGACGGTAAATGGCTTGGAGAAAAAGCTACAAATGAAAATGCTGCTTATTATCAAGTAGTACCTGTCACAGCAAATGTTTATGATGCAAATGGTGAAAAGCTCTCCTATATATCGCAAGGTAGTGTCGTATGGCTAGATAAGGATAGAAAAAGTGATGACAAGCGCCTGGCTATTACTATTTCTGGTTTGTCAGGTTATATGAAAACAGAAGATTTACAAGCACTAGATGCCAGCAAGGATTTTATCCCTTATTATGAGAGTGATGGGCACCGTTTTTATCACTATGTGAGCCAGTATGCTAGTATCCCAGTAGCTTCTCATCTTTCTGATATGGAAGTAGGCAAGAAATATTATTCGGCAGATGGCCTGCATTTTGATGGTTTCAACCTTGAGAATCCTTTCCTTTTCAAAGATTTGACAGAGGCTACAAACTACAGTGCTGAAGACTTGGATAAGGTATTTAGTTTGCTAAACATTAACAATAGCCTTTTGGAGAACAAGGGCGCTACTTTTAAGGAAGCCGAAGAACATTACCATATCAATGCCCTTTATCTCCTTGCCCATAGTGCCCTAGAAAGTGACTGGGGAAGAAGTAAAATTGCCAAAGATAAGAATAATTTCTTTGGAATTACAGCCTATGATACGACCCCTTACCTTTCTGCCAAGACATTTGATGATGTGGATAAGGGAATTTTAGGTGCAAGCAAGTGGATTAAGGAAAATTATATCGATAGGGGCAGAACTTTCCTTGGAAACAAGGCGTCTGGTATGAATGTGGAATATGCCTCAGACCCTTATTGGGGAGAAAAAATTGCTAGTGTGATGATGAAAATCAATGAGAAACTAGGTGGCAAAGATTAGTCCTATAATTGGATATGATTTGAGTATAAGTTAAAAATCCTGATTTCAAGTAAAATCAGGATTTTTTCATAGATGCGATTTTTTCGGGGTCTGGTGTGACACGGAGGGTCTTTTGTCCTGTGTAAGTGACAAAGCCTGGTTTTCCGCCAGTTGGTTTGTTGAGTTTCTTGACTTCAATCATATCTACCTGCACCAGATTTGACAGGCGACCTTGAGAGAAGTAGGCGGCCAGCTCTGCTGCGTCAGTCTTGACTTCATCAGATGGGTCTAGGTTGCCTGAGATGACAACGTGGCTTCCAGGAATGTCCTTGGCATGGAACCAAAGTTCTTCCTTGCGTGCCATTTTAAAGGTCAATTCCTCATTTTGCAGGTTATTGCGGCCGACATAGATGATGGTTTTGCCATCGCTTGCCAGATACTGTTCTGGTTTTTTGCGTTTCTGGATTTTCTCCCGTTGTCTTCTGCGGATAAAACCTGTTTGGATCAATTCTTCACGGATTTCAGCGATTTCTTCCAGTCCAGCTTGGTTGAGGACGGTCTCTACACTTTCCAAATAGAGAATGGTTGCCTTGGTTTCCTCAATCAGATCAGTCAAGTATTTGACAGCTTCTTTGAGTTTCTGATACCGTTTAAAATAGCGTTGGGCATTCTGGTTGGGAGTCAAGGCCTTATCAAGAGCAATCGTGATAGGTTGGTTGGTGTAGTAGTTGTCTAGGATAACCTGGTCTTGGTCGTTAGGCACTTGGTGGAGGAAGGTTGTCAGCAATTCTCCTTTTTGACGAAATTCTTCAGCGTTGTCTGTCGCCAGTAACTCTCTTTCTTGTTTTTTAAGCTTATGACGATTTTTTTGAAGTTCATTTTCAACACGGCGAATGAGTTCACTGGCTTGCTGTTTGACGCGGTCTCGCTCAGCCTTGTCCTTATAGTAGGTGTCCAGCAAATCAGAAAGACTGGCAAAAGGCTCTCCCACCTGATTTGCAAAAGGAACTGGACTGAAGGAAGTCTCAGTCAAGCAGGGTTTGGTTTCTTGATTGAAAAAGTTACGGAAAGTAGATAGTTTATCACTAACCAGTATCCTTTCCAATTCATTTGCTGTATCGCGTCCCAGACCTTGAAAGAGGTTTTGAAGGTTCTTAGCTGTCGTTTCCTGTGTTTGCAGGATTTCAAAGAGTTTTTCATCCTTGACAGTAAAAGGATTAAGAGACTCGGTGCTTGGCGGAGCGATATAGGTAGATCCAGGAAGCAAGGTGCGGTAGTTATTTTGTGAAAAGCCGACGTGTTTGATAACTTCGAGGATTTTATGACTGCTTTTATCGACCAGTAGAATATTACTGTGTTTACCCATAATCTCGATAATCAAGGTAGCCTGGATATGGTCTCCAATCTCGTTTTTATTGGAAACTGTCATTTCCACAATTCGGTCATTTTCCACTTGCTCAATCGACTCAATTAGGGCACCCTGCAAATATTTTCTTAAAACCATGATAAAGGTAGAAGGTTGGGCTGGGTTTTCAAAAGTTGTTTGGGTCAGCTGAATGCGTCCAAAAACTGGATGGGCAGAAAGGAGCAGGCGATGACTTTGGCGATTGCTACGGATTTGCAAGACTAATTCTTGTTCAAAAGGCTGATTGATTTTCTGAATGCGACCATTCACTAACTCTCTTCGCAATTCCTCAACCATGTGGTGTAAAAAAAATCCGTCAAATGACATCGTTCTCTCCTTGTGATAGTATTCCATAGTATTATATCAAAAAGGTAGAATAAAATCATGGAAATGTGGTATAATAAAGCCAAGTAAAGAGAAACGAGAAGCACATGTATATTGAAATGGTAGATGAAACTGGTCAAGTTTCAAAAGAAATGTTGCAACAAACCCAAGAAATTTTGGAATTTGCAGCCCAAAAATTAGGAAAAGAAGACAAGGAAATGGCAGTCACTTTTGTGACCAACGAGCGTAGCCATGAACTCAATCTAGAGTACCGTGACACCGACCGTCCGACAGATGTTATCAGCCTTGAGTATAAACCAGAGTTGGAAATTGCCTTTGATGAGGAAGATTTGCTTGAAAATCTGGAATTGGCAGAGATGATGTCTGAGTTTGATGCCTATATTGGGGAACTATTCATCTCTATCGATAAGGCTCATGAGCAGGCTGAGGAATATGGCCACAGCTTTGAGCGTGAGATGGGCTTCTTGGCAGTGCACGGCTTTTTACATATCAACGGCTATGATCACTACACTCCGGAAGAAGAAGCGGAGATGTTCGGTTTACAAGAAGAAATTTTGACAGCCTATGGACTCACAAGACAATAAACGAAAATGGAAAAATCGTGACCTGATATCCAGTTTAGAATTTGCCATCACAGGAATTTTTACTGCTATCAAGGAAGAACGCAATATGCAAAAACATGCAGTGACGGCTCTTGTAGTCATTCTTGCAGGTTTTGTTTTTCAGGTGTCACGAATCGAATGGCTCTTTCTCCTATTGAGCATTTTCTTGGTAGTAGCTTTTGAAATTATTAATTCTGCTATTGAAAATGTGGTGGATTTGGCCAGTCACTATCATTTTTCCATGCTGGCTAAAAATGCCAAGGATATGGCGGCTGGCGCGGTATTAGTGGTCTCTCTTTTCGCAGCCTTAACAGGCGCATTGATTTTTCTCCCACGAATCTGGGATTTATTATTTTAAACAGTAAGAGGAAATTATGACTTTTAAATCAGGCTTTGTAGCTATTTTAGGACGTCCCAATGTTGGGAAGTCAACCTTTTTAAATCACGTCATGGGGCAAAAGATTGCCATCATGAGTGACAAGGCGCAGACAACGCGCAACAAAATCATGGGAATTTACACGACTGATAAGGAACAAATTGTCTTTATCGACACACCAGGGATTCACAAACCTAAAACTGCCCTTGGAGATTTTATGGTTGAGTCTGCCTACAGTACCCTTCGCGAAGTGGATACCGTTCTTTTCATGGTGCCTGCTGATGAAGCGCGTGGTAAGGGGGACGATATGATTATCGAGCGTCTTAAGGCTGCCAAGGTTCCTGTGATTTTGGTGGTAAACAAGATTGATAAGGTCCATCCAGACCAGCTCTTGTCTCAGATTGATGATTTCCGTAATCAGATGGACTTCAAGGAAATCGTTCCTATCTCAGCTCTTCAGGGAAATAATGTCTCACGTTTAGTTGATATTTTGAGTGAAAATCTGGACGAAGGATTCCAATATTTCCCATCTGATCAAATCACAGACCATCCAGAACGTTTCTTAGTTTCAGAAATGGTTCGCGAGAAAGTCTTGCACCTAACTCGTGAAGAGATTCCTCACTCAGTTGCTGTTGTAGTTGATTCTATGAAACGAGATGAAGAGACAGATAAGGTCCATATCCGTGCAACCATTATGGTCGAGCGTGATAGTCAAAAGGGGATTATCATCGGTAAAGGTGGTGCTATGCTTAAGAAAATTGGTAGCATGGCTCGTCGTGATATCGAACTTATGCTAGGAGACAAGGTCTTCCTAGAAACCTGGGTCAAGGTCAAGAAAAATTGGCGTGATAAAAAACTAGATTTGGCTGACTTTGGCTATAATGAAAAAGAATATTAAGTAGAGGTGGGCTCATGCCTGCTTCTTGTTTTTACAGAAGGAGGATTTATGCCTGAATTACCTGAGGTTGAAACCGTTCGACGTGGCTTAGAAAAATTGATTATAGGAAAGAAGATTTCGAGTGTAGAAATTCGCTACCCCAAGATGATTAAGACGGATTTGGACGAGTTTCAAAAGGAAGTGCCTGGTCAAGTTGTTGAGTCAATGGGACGTCGTGGTAAATATTTGCTTTTCTGCCTGACAGACAAGGTTTTGATTTCCCATTTGCGGATGGAGGGCAAGTATTTTTACTATCCAGACCAAGCACCTGAACGAAAACATGCCCATGTTTTCTTTCAGTTTGAAGATGGTGGTACGCTTGTTTATGAGGATGTTCGCAAGTTTGGTACTATGGAATTCTTGGCGCCTGACCTTTTGGAAGCCTACTTTCTTTCTAAAAAACTAGGGCCTGAACCAAGCGAACAAGACTTTGATTTACAGGTCTTTCAAGCTGCCCTAGCCAAGTCCAAAAAGCCTATCAAATCCCATCTTTTGGACCAGACTTTGGTAGCTGGACTTGGCAATATCTATGTGGATGAGGTTCTCTGGCGAGCTCAGGTTCATCCGGCAAGACCTTCCCAGACTTTGACGGCAGAAGAAGCGACAGCTATTCATGACCAGACCATTGCTGTTTTGGGTCAGGCTGTTGAAAAAGGTGGTTCCACCATTCGGACCTATACCAATGCCTTTGGGGAAGATGGAACCATGCAGGATTTTCATCAGGTCTATGATAAGGCTGGTCAAGAATGTGTACGCTGTGGTACCATCATTGAGAAAATCCAACTAGGCGGACGAGGAACTCACTTTTGTCCTCAGTGCCAAAGGAGGGGCTGATGGGAAAAATCATCGGAATCACTGGGGGAATTGCCTCTGGTAAGTCAACCGTGACAAATTTTCTAAGAAAGCAAGGCTTTCAAGTAGTGGATGCCGACGCAGTCGTCCACCAACTACAGAAACCTGGTGGTCGTCTGTTTGAAGCTCTAGTCCAGCACTTTGGTCAAAAAATTATCTTAGAAAATGGAGAACTCAATCGCCCTCTCCTAGCTAGTCTCATCTTTTCAAATCCTGAAGAACGAGAATGGTCTAGGATAACTCAAGGAGAGATTATCCGTGAGGAACTAGCTACGTTGAGAGACCAGTTTGCTCAGACAGAAGAGATTTTCTTCATGGATATTCCCCTACTTTTTGAGCAGGACTACGTCTCTTGGTTTGATGAGACTTGGTTGGTCTATGTGGACCGAGATGTCCAAGTAGAACGTTTAATGAAAAGGGACAACTTGTCCAAAGATGAAGCTGAGTCTCGTCTGGCAGCCCAGTGGCCTTTAGAAAAAAAGAAAGGTTTGGCCAGCCATGTTTTAAACAACAATGGGAATCAGGACCAGCTTCTTACTCAGGTGTTCTCCCTGCTTGAGGGAGGTAAGCAAGATGACAGAGATTAACTGGAAGGATAATCTGCGCATTGCCTGGTTTGGTAATTTTCTGACAGGAGCCAGTATTTCCTTAGTTGTGCCTTTTATGCCCATCTTTGTGGAAAGTCTGGGTGTAGGGAGTGAGCAAGTCGCTTTTTATGCAGGCTTAGCTATTTCTGTCTCTGCTATTTCCGCGGCGCTTTTTTCTCCTATCTGGGGCATCCTTGCTGACAAATACGGTCGAAAACCCATGATGATTCGTGCTGGTCTGGCCATGACTATCACTATGGGGGGATTGGCCTTTGTCCCAAATATTTATTGGTTAATCTTTCTTCGTTTATTAAACGGTGTATTTGCAGGATTTGTTCCTAATGCAACTGCCTTGATAGCCAGTCAGGTTCCCAAGGAGAAATCAGGCTCTGCCTTAGGTACTTTGTCTACTGGCGTAGTTGCAGGTACTCTAACTGGTCCCTTTATTGGTGGCTTTATCGCAGAATTATTTGGCATTCGTACAGTTTTCTTACTGGTTGGTAGTTTTCTATTTTTAGCTGCTATTTTGACTATTTGCTTTATCAAGGAAGATTTTCAACCAGTAGCCAAGGAAAAGTCCATTCCAACAAAGGAATTATTTACATCAGTTAAATATCCCTATCTTTTGGTCAATCTCTTTCTGACCAGTTTTGTCATCCAATTTTCAGCCCAATCAATCGGCCCTATCTTAGCTCTGTATGTGCGCGACTTAGGCCAGACAGAGAATCTTCTTTTTGTCTCTGGTTTGATTGTGTCCAGTATGGGCTTTTCCAGTATGATGAGTGCAGGAGTCATGGGAAAGCTAGGTGACAAGGTGGGCAACCATCGCCTCTTGGTTGTAGCCCAGTTTTATTCAGTTATCATCTATCTTCTCTGTGCCAATGCTTCTAGCCCCCTTCAACTAGGACTCTATCGATTCCTCTTTGGCTTGGGAACCGGTGCCTTGATTCCTGGAGTTAATGCCCTTCTCAGTAAGATGACACCTAAAGCCGGTATTTCGAGGGTCTTTGCCTTTAATCAGGTATTCTTTTATCTGGGAGGTGTCGTTGGTCCCATGGCAGGTTCTGCAGTAGCAGGAAAATTTGGCTACCATGCAGTCTTTTATGCGACAAGCCTTTGTGTTGCCTTTAGTTGTCTCTTTAACCTTCTTCAATTTCGAACATTATTAAAAGTAAAGGAAATCTAGTGCGAGTAAAAATTAATCTCAAATGTTCCTCTTGTGGCAGTATCAATTACCTAACTAGTAAAAATTCAAAAACCCATCCAGACAAGATCGAGGTTTTAAAATATTGTCCCAAGGAAAGAAAAGTAACCCTACATCTTGAATCTAAGTAGATTTTATGGTAAAATAATAGGGATTTTAAGGAGTTTGATATGTATAACCTATTATTAACCATTTTATTAGTATTATCTGTTGTGATTGTGATTGCGATTTTCATGCAACCAACTAAAAACCAATCCAGCAATGTATTTGATGCCAGCTCAGGTGATTTGTTTGAACGCAGTAAAGCACGCGGTTTTGAAGCTGTAATGCAGCGATTGACAGGGATTTTAGTCTTTTTCTGGCTAGCCATTGCCTTAGCATTGACGGTACTATCAAGTAGATAAGAAAATAATGGGCAAGACTAGGTCTTTGCCTCTTTTTATTTTTAAAGGATATTTGAGAAGGTTTTACAGTAAAAGAAAATTAAAAATCTAGAAAGAAAATATGAAAGATAGAATAAAAGGATATTTACAAGACAAGGGAAAGGTGACTGTCAATGACTTGGCTCAGGCTTTGGGAAAAGACGGGTCCAAGGATTTTCGTGAGTTGATTAAAACCTTGTCCCTAATGGAAAGAAAACACCAGATTCGCTTTGAAGAAGATGGAAGTCTGACCTTGGAAGTCAAGAAAAAACATGAGATTACTCTCAAGGGGATTTTTCATGCTCATAAAAATGGCTTTGGCTTTGTTAGTCTGGAAGGCGAGGAGGACGACCTTTTTGTAGGAAAAAACGATGTCAACTATGCTATTGATGGTGATACCGTTGAGGTCGTCATCAAGAAAGTCGCTGACCGCAATAAGGGAACAGCTGCCGAAGCCAAAATTATCGATATCTTAGAACACAGTTTGACAACTGTTGTCGGTCAAATCGTTCTAGATCAGGAAAAACCTAAGTATGCGGGTTACATCCGTTCAAAAAATCAGAAAATCAGTCAACCAATTTATGTTAAGAAACCAGCCCTAAAACTAGAAGGGACAGAAGTTCTTAAGGTCTTTATCGACAAATACCCAAGCAAGAAACATGATTTCTTTGTCGCTAGTGTCCTCGATGTGGTGGGGCATTCAACTGATGTCGGAATTGATGTTCTTGAGGTTTTGGAGTCTATGGATATTGTCTCCGAGTTTCCAGAAGCTGTTCTTAAGGAAGCAGAAAGTGTTCCTGACGCACCGTCTCAAAAGGATATGGAAGGCCGTCTGGACTTGAGAGATGAGATTACCTTCACCATTGATGGCGCGGATGCCAAGGACTTGGACGATGCGGTGCATATCAAAGCATTGAAAAATGGCAATCTGGAACTTGGAGTTCACATTGCGGATGTTTCCTACTATGTGACCGAGGGGTCTGCCCTGGACAAGGAAGCCCTTAATCGCGCGACTTCAGTCTATGTAACAGACCGAGTGGTTCCAATGCTTCCAGAGCGTTTGTCAAATGGAATCTGCTCTCTCAATCCCCAAGTTGACCGCCTGACCCAGTCTGCCATCATGGAGATTGATAAACATGGTCGTGTGGTTAATTACACCATCACACAAACGGTTATCAAGACAAGCTTCCGTATGACCTATAGCGATGTCAATGATATCTTAGCGGGCGACGAAGAAAAGAGACAAGAATATAAGAAAATTGTTCCAAGTATCGAACTCATGGCCAAGCTTCATGAAACTTTAGAAAACATGCGTATGAAACGTGGAGCCCTCAATTTTGATACCAACGAAGCGAAGATTTTAGTGGATAAACAGGGTAAGCCTGTTGATATCGTTCTTCGTCAGCGTGGTGTTGCCGAGCGCATGATTGAGTCCTTTATGTTGATGGCCAATGAAACAGTTGCCGAGCATTTTAGCAAGCTAGAGCTACCTTTCATTTATCGTATCCATGAGGAGCCTAAGGCTGAAAAAGTTCAAAAGTTTATTGATTATGCTTCAAGTTTCGGTATTCGAATCTATGGGACTGCTAGTGAGATTAGCCAGGAGGCCCTCCAAGACATCATGCGTACTGTTGAGGGAGAACCTTATGCGGATGTATTGTCCATGATGCTTCTGCGCTCTATGCAGCAGGCTCGCTATTCGGAGCACAATCACGGCCACTATGGATTAGCAGCTGACTATTACACTCACTTTACCAGTCCGATTCGTCGTTATCCAGACCTTCTTGTTCATCGTATGATTCGTGATTACGGCCGTTCTAAGGAAATAGCAGAGCATTTTGAGCAAGTGATCCCAGAGATTGCGACCCAGTCTTCCAACCGTGAGCGTCGTGCTATCGAGGCTGAGCGTGAAGTCGAAGCCATGAAAAAGGCTGAGTACATGGAAGAATACGTAGGCGAAGAATACGATGCGGTTGTATCAAGTATTGTCAAATTTGGTCTCTTTGTTGAATTGCCAAACACAGTTGAAGGCTTGATTCATATCACAAATCTACCTGAATTTTATCATTTCAATGAGCGGGATTTGACTCTTCGTGGAGAGAAATCAGGAACAACCTTCCGTGTAGGTCAGCAAATCCGTATTCGGGTTGAAAGAGCCGACAAGATGACGGGGGAAATTGACTTCTCTTACATTCCAAGTGAGTTTGATGTGATCGAAAAAGGCTTGAAACAGTCTAGTCGTAGTGACAGAGGGCGTGGTTCCAGTCGTCGTTCAGATAAGAAGGAAGATAAGAGAAAATCAGGACGCTCAAATGATAATCGCAAGCATTCACAAAAAGATAAGAAGAAAAAAGGAAAGAAACCTTTTTATAAGGAAGTAGCTAAGAAAGGAGCCAAGCATGGCAAAGGGCGAGGGAAAGGTCGTCGCACAAAATAAAAAGGCGCGCCACGACTATACAATCGTAGATACGCTAGAAGCAGGAATGGTCCTGACTGGAACTGAAATCAAGAGTGTGCGAGCTGCTCGAATCAATCTCAAGGATGGCTTTGCCCAAGTGAAAAATGGGGAGGTCTGGTTGAGCAATGTTCATATCGCTCCTTACGAAGAGGGCAATATCTGGAACCAGGAACCAGAACGTCGTCGCAAGCTCCTGCTCCATAAAAAGCAAATCCAGAAGTTGGAACAAGAGACTAAAGGAACAGGAATGACCCTAGTTCCCCTTAAAGTCTATATCAAAGATGGTTACGCCAAGCTCCTTTTAGGCCTAGCTAAAGGGAAGCATGACTATGACAAACGGGAGTCAATCAAACGTCGTGAGCAGAATCGCGATATTGCGCGCGTGATGAAAGCTGTTAATCAGCGATAAAAAGAGGAAATGAAAATGGAAAAACTAGTTGCCTATAAACGGATGCCCTTGTGGAATAAAGAAACCATGCCAGAGGCGGTTCAGCAGAAACACAACACCAAGGTTGGGACTTGGGGCAAGATTACTGTTTTAAAAGGAACTCTCAAGTTTATTGAATTGACAGAGAATGGGGAGGTTCTAGCTGAACACCTATTTGAAGCAGGGGCTGACAATCCCATGGCACAACCACAAGCCTGGCACCGAGTGGAAGCTGCCACAGACGATGTAGAATGGTACTTGGAATTTTATTGTAAACCTGAGGATTATTTCCCTAAGAAATACAATACCAATCCTGTTCATTCAGAGGTCTTAGAGGCCATGCAGACAGTAAAATCAGGGAAAGCCTTGGATTTGGGCTGTGGTCAAGGTCGTAATGCACTCTTTCTAGCCCAGCAAGGTTTTGATGTGACGGCTGTAGATCAAAATGAACTGGCTCTTGAAATCTTGCAAAGCATTGTGGAGCAGGAAGACATGGATATGCCTGTTGGTCTTTACGATATCAATTCAGCCAGTATTAGCCAAGACTATGATTTTATCGTATCAACTGTTGTTCTCATGTTTTTGCAAGCAGACCGCATTCCTGAAATTATCAAAAATATGCAGGAGAAAACCACTGTTGGTGGTTACAATCTTATCGTTTGTGCCATGGACACGGAGGATTATCCTTGTTCAGTGAACTTCCCATTTACCTTTAAGGAAGGCGAACTAGCGAACTATTACAAGGACTGGGACTTGGTCAAGTACAATGAAAATCCAGGCCATTTGCACCGTCGTGACGAAAATGGCAATCGTATTCAACTACGCTTTGCGACCATGCTAGCCAAGAAAATCAAGTAAATATGTATGAAGATTGGGAATTTTCCTGATCTTTTTTCTTTTTTACGAATAATATAGAAAAGGAGGGAAATCATGTTTTTTGCGAGAGATGCTAGGGGAGAGTTGGTAAATGTGTTAGAGGATAAGCTTGAGAAGCAAGCATACACCTGCCCAGCTTGTGGAGGTCAGCTCCGTTTGCGGCAAGGACCAAGTGTCCGAACCCATTTTGCCCATAAATCCTTAAAAGACTGTGATTACTCCTTTGAAAATGAAAGCCCAGAACACTTGGCCAATAAGGAATCTATCTATAAGTGGTTGAAAAAAGATGCAGAGGTGCAATTAGAATACCCCCTTCCAGAGCTTAAACAGATTGCGGATGTGTTTGTAAATGGCAATCTAGCTTTAGAGGTTCAGTGTAGTTCCTTGCCTCAAAAAGTTCTTAAGGAGCGTAGCGAGGGCTATCGTAGTCAGGGTTGCCAAGTACTGTGGTTGCTGGGTCAAAAACTGTGGCTAAAGGAGCGTTTGACACGTCTGCAAGAAGGTTTTCTTTATTTCAGTCAAAATGTGGGCTTTTATGTTTGGGAATTGGATGAGGAAAAACAGACTTTAAGACTCAAATATCTCATCCACCAAGACCTCCGCGGTAAACTCCATTATCAAATCAAGGAATTTCCCTATGGACAAGATAGTCTACTGGAGATATTACGTTTTCCCTATAAGAAACAAAAAATATCGCATTTTACAGTTTCTCAAGATAAGGACATCTGTCGCTATATCCGGCAACAACTCTACTATCAAAATCCCTTTTGGATGAAAAAACAAGCAGAAGCCTATCAAAAGGGGGAAAATCTCCTGACTTATGGGCTAAAAGAATGGTATCCACAAATTCGACCACTAGTAGGTGATTTTTGCCAAATTGAGCAGGATTTGACCAGCTATTATCAGTATTTTCAAATCTATTACCAAGAAAATCCTCAAAATGATTGGCAAAAGCTTTATCCACCAGCCTTTTATCAGCAATATTTCTTGAAAAATATGGTAGAATAGAAAGGATGGAGGAATATAATGGTATTACAAAGAAATGAAATAAATGAAAAAGATACATGGGATCTATCAACGATCTACCCAACTGACCAGGCTTGGGAAGAAGCCTTAAAAGATTTAACAGAAAAATTGGAGACAGTAGCCCAGTATGAAGGGCATCTCTTGGATAGTGCGGATAGCCTACTCGAAATTACTGAAATTTCTCTTGAAATGGAACGCCAAATGGAGAAGCTTTACGTTTATGCTCATATGAAAAATGACCAGGACACACGTGAAGCTAAGTATCAAGAGTATTACGCCAAAGCAATGACTCTCTATAGCCAGCTAGACCAAGCTTTTTCATTCTATGAACCTGAATTTATGGAAATCAGTGAAAAGCAGTATGCTGACTTTTTAGAAGCTCAACCAAAATTGCAGGTTTATCAACACTATTTTGACAAGCTTTTGCAAGGCAAGGAACATGTTCTATCACAACGAGAAGAAGAACTATTGGCTGGAGCTGGTGAAATCTTTGGTTCGGCAAGTGAAACCTTCGCTATCTTGGACAATGCGGATATTGTGTTCCCTTATGTCCTCGACGATGATGGTAAGGAAGTTCAGCTATCTCATGGGACTTACACACGTTTGATGGAGTCTAAAAATCGTGAGGTTCGCCGTGGTGCTTATCAAGCTCTTTATGCAACTTATCAACAATTCCAACATACCTATGCCAAAACCTTGCAAACCAATGTTAAGGTTCAAAACTACCGTGCCAAAGTTCGCAACTACAAGAGTGCGCGTCATGCAGCCCTAGCGGCCAATTTTGTTCCAGAGAGTGTTTATGACAATTTGGTAGCAGCAGTTCGCAAGCATTTGCCACTCTTGCATCGTTACCTTGAGCTTCGTTCAAAGATTTTGGGAATTTCAGACCTCAAGATGTACGATGTCTACACACCACTTTCTTCTGTTGAATATAGTTTTACCTACCAAGAAGCCTTAAAAAAGGCAGAAGATGCTTTGTCAGTCTTGGGTGAGGATTACTTGAGCCGTGTTAAACGTGCCTTCAGCGAGCGTTGGATTGATGTTTACGAAAACCAAGGCAAGCGTTCAGGGGCTTACTCTGGTGGTTCTTACGATACAAATGCCTTTATGCTTCTCAACTGGCAGGACAATCTAGACAATCTCTTTACTCTTGTCCATGAGACTGGTCACAGTATGCACTCAAGCTATACTCGTGAAACGCAGCCTTATGTTTACGGAGATTACTCCATCTTCTTGGCTGAGATTGCCTCAACCACTAATGAAAATATCTTGACGGAGAAATTATTGGAAGAAGTGGAAGATGATGCAACGCGCTTTGCTATTCTCAATAACTTCCTAGACGGTTTCCGTGGAACAGTTTTCCGCCAAACTCAATTTGCTGAGTTTGAACACGCTATCCACCAAGCAGACCAAAACGGGGAGGTCTTGACAAGCGATTTCCTAAATAAACTCTACGCAGACTTGAACCAGGAGTATTATGGTTTGAGTAAGGAAGACAATCCTGAAATCCAATACGAGTGGGCTCGCATTCCACACTTCTACTATAACTACTATGTATACCAATATTCAACAGGCTTTGCAGCAGCCTCAGCCTTGGCTGAAAAGATTGTCCATGGTAGTCAAGAAGACCGTGACCGCTATATCGACTACCTCAAGGCAGGCAAGTCTGACTATCCACTTAATGTCATGAGAAAAGCTGGTGTTGATATGGAGAAGGAAGATTATCTCAACGATGCCTTTGCAGTCTTTGAACGTCGTTTGAATGAGTTTGAAGCCCTTGTTGAAAAATTGGGATTGGCATAAGATGGTTGAATCATATAGTAAAAATGCCAACCATAACATGCGTCGCCCTGTTGTCAAGGAAGAAATTGTGGACTTGATGCGTCAGCGTCAAAAGCAAGTCACAGGCTCTTTGAAAGAATTGGAAGACTTTGCCCGTAAGGAAAATATTCCCATCATTCCCCATGAAACGGTTGCTTATTTCCGTTTTCTCATGCAAACCATGCAACCTAAAAACATTCTGGAAATTGGGACGGCTATCGGTTTTTCTGCCCTCTTGATGGCAGAACATGCGCCAAATGCCAAGATTACAACTATTGATCGCAATCCAGAAATGATTGGTTTTGCCAAGGAAAATTTTGCCCAGTTTGATAGTCGCAAGCAAATCACGCTTTTAGAAGGAGATGCGGTAGATGTCTTATCTACACTGACAGAGTCTTATGATTTCGTCTTTATGGATTCAGCCAAGTCTAAATACATCGTTTTTCTGCCAGAAATCCTCAAACATTTGGAAGTTGGAGGTGTGCTTGTCTTGGATGATATTTTTCAAGGTGGTGATGTTGCCAAGGACATTATGGAAGTTCGGCGTGGCCAGCGAACCATTTACAGAGGACTTCAAAGACTATTTGATGCAACCTTAGACAATCCAGGACTCACCGCAACATTAGTACCTCTGGGGGATGGCATTCTCATGCTTCGTAAAAATGTAGCAGATGTTCAATTGCCTGACAGCGAATGATTTTCAGAAAAATTTAAGAAAATATAGTAAAATAGATAGAGTAACACTTATCTCAAAGGAGTAGACATGAAGAAAAAATTATTGGCAGGAGCCATTACACTATTATCAGTAGCAACTTTAGCAGCTTGTTCGAAAGGTTCAGAAGGAGCAGATCTTATCAGCATGAAAGGGGATGTCATCACAGAACATCAATTTTATGAGCAAGTGAAAAGCAATCCTTCAGCTCAACAAGTCTTGTTGAATATGACCATCCAAAAAGTTTTTGAAAAACAATATGGCTCAGAGCTTGATGATAAAGAGGTTGATGATACTATCGCCGAAGAAGAAAAACAATATGGTGAAAACTACCAACGTGTCTTGTCACAAGCAGGTATGACTCTTGAAACACGTAAAGCTCAAATTCGTACAAGTAAATTAGTTGAGTTGGCAGTTAAGAAGGCAGCAGAAGCTGAATTGACAGATGATGCCTATAAGAAGGCCTTTGACGAATACACTCCAGATGTAACGGTTCAAATCATCCGTCTTGATAATGAAGATAAGGCCAAAGAAGTTCTCGAAAAAGCCAAGGCAGAAGGTGCTGACTTTGCTCAATTAGCCAAAGATAACTCAACTGATGAGAAAACTAAAGCGAATGGTGGAGAAATCACCTTTGATTCTGCTTCAACAGAAGTGCCAGAACAAGTTAAAAAAGCGGCATTTGCTCTAGATGTAAACGGTGTTTCTGATGTGATTACAGCCGCTGGCACACAAGCCTACAGTAGCCAATATTACATTGTAAAACTCATTAAGAAAACAGAAAAATCATCTAATATTGATGACTACAAAGAAAAATTAAAAACTGTTATCTTGACTCAAAAACAAAATGATTCAACATTTGTTCAAAGCATTATCGGAAAAGAATTGCAAGCAGCCAATATCAAGGTTAAGGACCAAGCCTTCCAAAATATCTTTACCCAATATATCGGTGGTGGAGATTCAAGCTCAAGCAGTAGTGCATCAAGCGAATAGTCCAAATCAATACAAATCTCTTTTGAGGTTTGTATTTTTTGAACCTGAATCTGGAAATGATTCTGTAAAAACAGTAAAATTCGAAGGATTGTAAGGTAAGAGTTTTTTTCTTTCTGAAAAAATGGTATAATAGCAATCAAAACTAGAAAATAAAACGGAATTTGGAACAGATTTGTCTGTATCCTAGTAGAGTGGTGATACTATGAAGATTAGTAAGAGGCACTTATTAAATTATTCCATCTTGATTCCCTACTTGCTTTTATCTATTTTGGGCTTGATTGTGGTCTATTCGACCACCAGTGCTATTTTAATTGAAGAAGGCAAGAGCGCTTTGCAATTGGTTCGAAACCAAGGAATCTTTTGGATTGTTAGTTTGATACTGATTGCCTTAATTTATAAATTGAGACTAGATTTTTTGAGAAATGAGCGACTAATCATTTTAGTTATATTGATAGAAATGGTTTTATTGTTCTTGGCTCGTTTTATTGGTATTTCCGTAAACGGGGCATACGGTTGGATTTCGGTTGCAGGAGTAACTATTCAGCCAGCTGAGTACTTAAAAATCATTATTATTTGGTATTTGGCTCACCGCTTCTCCAAACAGCAAGAAGAAATAGCTATTTATGATTTTCAAGTTTTGACTCAAAATCAATGGCTTCCCCGTGCTTTTAATGATTGGCGATTCGTTCTCCTAGTTCTGATTGGAAGTTTGGGAATTTTCCCTGATTTAGGAAATGCAACTATCTTAGTCTTGGTTTCCTTGATTATGTATACAGTTAGCGGAATCGCTTATCGCTGGTTTTCAACCATTCTGGCGCTCGTATCTGCCGCTTCTGTCTTTGTCTTGACCACTATCAGCCTTATCGGTGTTGAGACCTTTTCAAAAATTCCAGTATTTGGCTATGTAGCCAAGCGCTTTAGTGCCTTTTTTAATCCTTTTGCCGATCGTGCGGATGCGGGTCACCAGTTATCTAATTCTTATTTTGCCATGGTCAATGGCGGTTGGTTTGGTCTAGGTCTTGGAAACTCGATTGAAAAACGAGGTTATTTACCAGAAGCTCATACAGACTTTGTCTTTTCTATTGTGATTGAAGAATTTGGCTTTGTTGGTGCCAGTCTTATTTTAGCTCTCTTGTTTTTCATGATTCTGAGGATTATCTTGGTCGGTATCCGAGCGGAGAATCCTTTCAATGCCATGGTTGCACTCGGTGTGGGAGGGATGATGTTGGTTCAGGTATTTGTCAATATCGGAGGGATTTCGGGCTTGATTCCATCTACAGGAGTAACCTTCCCCTTCTTGTCCCAGGGGGGGAATAGTCTTCTAGTCTTATCAGTGGCAGTGGCCTTTGTCTTGAATATTGATGCCAGTGAAAAACGCGCTAAGTTGTACCGAGAATTGGAAAATCAACCAATGAACCTTCTGTGAAGTAGAATAAAGAAAGGATAGTCTATGTCTCTTCAAAAATTAGAAAATTATAGTAATAAAAGTGTTGTGCAAGAAGAAGTATTGATTCTAACAGAATTGCTGGAAGATATTACTAAAAATATGCTTGCCCCAGAGACCTTTGAAAAAATCATGCAGTTGAAAGAATTATCAACGCAGGAAGATTATCAAGGTCTAAACCGTCTAGTGACTAGCTTATCAAATGATGAAATGGTCTATATTTCACGCTATTTTTCAATCTTACCTCTTTTAATTAATATTTCAGAGGATGTGGATTTAGCTTATGAAATCAATCATCAAAATAATATTGATCAGGACTACTTAGGTAAATTATCTACAACGATCAAAATGGTTGCTGAAAAAGAAAATGCCGTTGAAATTCTTGAACACTTGAATGTTGTCCCTGTTTTGACAGCCCATCCAACACAAGTGCAACGAAAAAGTATGTTGGATTTAACAAATCATATTCATAGTCTTTTGCGTAAATACCGTGATGTTAAGTTGGGGTTGATCAATAAAGAAAAATGGCACAATGATTTGCGCCGTTACATCGAAATTATTATGCAGACAGACATGATTCGTGAGAAAAAATTAAAAGTGACTAACGAAATCACGAATGCTATGGAATATTACAACAGCTCCTTTTTGAAAGCTGTACCTCATTTGACGACGGAGTATAAGCGCTTAGCGCAAGCCCATGGGCTGAATTTAAAACAGGCTAAACCGATCACCATGGGTATGTGGATAGGTGGTGACCGTGATGGGAATCCCTTTGTTACAGCAGATACCTTGAAACAGTCTGCACTTACTCAGTGTGAAGTCATCATGAACTATTATGATGAAAAGATTTACCAACTTTATCGTGAATTTTCTCTTTCAACTAGCATTGTCAACGTCAGCAAGCAAGTCAGAGAAATGGCTCGTCAATCCAAGGATAACTCGATTTACCGCGAAAAAGAGCTTTACCGTCGTGCCTTGTTTGATATTCAATCAAAAATCCAGGCAACTAAAACCTATCTGATTGAGGATAAGGAAGTTGGGACTCGCTATGAAACCGCCAATGATTTCTACAAGGATTTGATTGCCATTCGAGATTCTCTACTAGAAAATAAGGGCGAGTCCTTGATTTCAGGTGATTTTGTGGAATTATTGCAGGCAGTAGAGATATTTGGTTTTTACCTAGCATCAATTGATATGCGACAAGACTCTAGCGTCTATGAAGCCTGTGTGGCAGAACTCTTGAAATCAGCAGGAATTCATTCTCGTTATAGCGAGTTAAGCGAAGAAGAAAAGTGTGACCTTCTCTTGAAAGAATTAGAAGAAGATCCACGAATTCTTTCTGCGACTCACGCAGAAAAATCAGAATTATTAGCAAAAGAACTAGCTATTTTTAAGACGGCTCGTGTTTTGAAAGATAAGTTGGGAGATGATGTCATCCGCCAAACCATCATTTCGCATGCTACCAGCCTTTCTGATATGCTAGAATTAGCTGTCCTATTAAAAGAAGTAGGACTGGTGGATACGGAAAGGGCGCGTGTTCAGATTGTTCCCCTTTTTGAAACAATTGAAGACTTGGATCATTCAGAGGAAACAATGAGACAATATCTTTCTCTTAGCCTTGCCAAAAAATGGATTGCTTCACGCAATAACTACCAAGAAATCATGCTTGGTTACTCTGATAGTAATAAAGATGGCGGTTACTTATCATCATGTTGGACCCTTTACAAGGCTCAACAACAATTGACTGCTATTGGAGATGAATTTGGCGTTAAGGTTACCTTTTTCCATGGTCGTGGTGGTACTGTCGGTCGTGGTGGTGGGCCAACCTATGAAGCCATCACATCTCAACCGCTCAAGTCTATCAAGGATCGTATCCGCTTGACGGAGCAGGGTGAAGTAATTGGGAATAAATACGGTAATAAAGACGCCGCTTACTATAATCTTGAAATGCTAGTATCGGCAGCTATTAACCGTATGATTACTCAGAAGAAGAGCGATACCAATACCTCAAATCGTTATGAAGCCATTATGGATCAAGTAGTGGACCGTAGTTACGATATCTACCGTGATTTGGTCTTTGGTAATGAGCATTTCTATGATTATTTCTTCGAGTCAAGTCCAATCAAGGCTATTTCAAGTTTTAATATTGGTTCTCGTCCAGCCGCTCGTAAGACGATTACTGAAATCGGTGGTTTGCGTGCCATCCCTTGGGTCTTCTCATGGTCACAGAGTCGTGTTATGTTCCCTGGATGGTACGGGGTTGGTTCAAGCTTCAAGGAATTTATCGATAAAAATCCAGAGAATATTGCTATCTTACGAGATATGTACCAAAATTGGCCTTTCTTCCAATCGCTTCTTTCAAATGTTGATATGGTTTTGTCAAAATCAAATATGAATATTGCTTTTGAATATGCTAAACTTTGTGAAGATGAGCAAGTTAAGGCCATCTATGAGACTATTTTAAATGAATGGCAAATTACTAAGAACGTTATCTTGGCTATTGAAGGACATGACGAACTCTTAGCTGACAATCCATATCTAAAAGCTAGTCTGGATTACCGTATGCCTTACTTTAATATTCTCAACTATATTCAGTTAGAGTTGATTAAACGCCAACGTCGTGGAGAATTGTCAAGTGATCAAGAACGATTGATTCATATCACCATCAACGGAATTGCGACAGGATTGCGTAATTCAGGTTGATAATTTTCAAGAGTGAATATCAAAAAAATTCTAATAGACTATTGACAAGTAGTTTAAAAATGATATAATTTAACCATTCAGAAAAGTAATCGTACAAACTTTCAAGAGAGTCTGTGGTAGCTGAAAACAGATAAGTGATGATGATGAAAATTGGGCTGAATGTTATTTAGAATTTGAAATCATAAAAATTCGGTGAGCACACCTTACAGTGCATCTCGTTATTGCGAGACAGAGCGATAGGGAAATTCCCTATAATTGAGGTGGTACCGCGCATCGACGTCCTCACACAAGTTTTTTGTGTGAGGATTTTTTGATGGAGGTTAGTATGGAAAGAAAACGATGGCGTCGCTTGTTTAGATAAGTGAAATATATTAAAGGAAATAAAAAGGAGAAATAGAATGAAAAATAAACGTTTAATTGGAATTATCGCTGCATTAGCAGTCTTAGTAGCAGGAAGCTTGATTTACTCTTCAATGAATAAACCAGAAGCTAAGAATGAGAAGAAAGTTGCCAAAGTTGGTGTCCTTCAGTTTGTGAGCCATCCATCTCTTGATTTGATTTATAAAGGGATCCAAGATGGACTTGCAGAAGAAGGATATAAAGATGATCAAGTTAAAATCGATTTTATGAACTCAGAAGGTGACCAAAGTAAGGTTGCGACAATGAGTAAACAATTGGTTGCAAATGGGAATGACCTTGTGGTTGGTATTGCAACACCAGCTGCTCAAGGATTGGCTAGTGCCACAAAAGATCTACCTGTTATCATGGCTGCTATTACAGACCCAATTGGTGCGAACTTGGTCAAAGATTTGAAAAAACCAGGTGGCAACATTACAGGGGTATCTGACCACAATCCAGCTCAACAACAAGTTGAACTCATCAAAGCTTTGACACCAAATGTGAAAACAATCGGAGCTCTTTACTCAAGCAGCGAAGACAATTCAAAAACACAGGTCGAAGAATTTAAGGCTTATGCTGAAAAAGCAGGTTTGACAGTGGAAACATTTGCAGTTCCTTCAACAAATGAAATTGCTTCAACAGTCAATGTTATGACTAGCAAAGTTGATGCTATCTGGGTTCCAATCGACAACACCATTGCATCTGCATTTTCAACAGTTGTATCAAGCAATCAATCAGCTAAAAAGCCAATCTATCCAAGCGCGACTGCCATGGTAGAAGCAGGTGGCTTGGCATCAGTTGTAGTTGACCAACATGATCTCGGTGTGGCAACTGGTAAAATGATTGCACAAGTCTTGAAAGGTGCAAAACCAGCCGATACTCCAGTCAATGTATTTTCAACTGGTAAGTCAGTAATTAACAAAAAATTGGCACAAGAGCTAGGTATTACGATTCCTGAATCTGTTCTAAAAGAAGCAGGACAAGTGATCGAATAATCTGTAATGGAGGAGTTGGGGACATCTCCTCCAATTTTTTACAATAGAAATCATATAGAAAAGGTTAAGAAACAGATGATATTATCTATTATTTCTCAAGGATTTGTCTGGGCTATTCTAGGTCTGGGAATCTTTATGACATTTAGGATTTTAAACTTTCCAGATATGACGACAGAAGGTTCCTTCCCTCTTGGGGGAGCTGTTGCTGTCACTTTGATAACCAAAGGCGTGAATCCCTTTTTAGCAACACTTGTTGCTGTTGGAGCCGGTTGTTTGGCTGGAATGGCAGCAGGACTTCTTTATACAAAAGGAAAAATCCCAACCTTGCTCTCAGGGATTTTGGTGATGACTTCTTGTCACTCAATCATGCTTTTGATTATGGGACGTGCAAATTTAGGCTTGCTTGGAACTAAGCAAATTCAGGATGTTTTGCCTTTTGATTCGGATTTGAATCAACTCTTGACAGGTCTAATCTTTGTCAGTCTTGTCATTGCTCTCATGCTCTTTTTCTTGGACACCAAACTTGGACAAGCCTATATTGCTACAGGTGACAATCCTGATATGGCTAGAAGTTTCGGGATTCATACCGGACGCATGGAGCTCATGGGTTTGGTCTTATCAAATGGTGTGATCGCCCTTGCAGGCGCTCTCATTGCCCAGCAAGAAGGTTATGCTGATGTATCTCGAGGAATCGGGGTTATCGTTGTGGGGCTTGCAAGTTTGATTATTGGGGAAGTTATTTTTAAGAGTTTGAGCTTGGCAGAACGTTTGGTTACCATCGTTGTAGGTTCTATCGCTTATCAATTCTTAGTGTGGGCAGTTATCGCACTTGGCTTTAATACAAGTTACCTTCGTCTATATAGTGCAGTGATTTTAGCAGTCTGCCTCATGATTCCAACATTTAAGCAAACCATCTTGAAAGGAGCCAAGTTAAGCAAATGACAGCAATTGTAGAATTAAAAAATGCAACCAAAGTCGTTAAAAATGGCTTTGATGAAGAAAAGATTATTTTAAATGATGTTTCCTTAGAAATTTTTGAACAGGATTTTATCACGATATTAGGTGGAAATGGTGCTGGTAAATCAACCCTTTTTAACACCATTGCAGGAACCTTGTCCTTAACCAGTGGAACCATCCGTATTTTAGGTGAGGATGTTACCAAGTATTCACCAGAGAAGAGAGCCAAGTATCTGTCACGTGTTTTCCAAGATCCTAAGATGGGGACAGCTCCTCGTATGACAGTGGCAGAGAATCTCTTGATTGCCAAGTTTCGTGGTGAAAAGCGTGGATTGTTACCAAGACGTTTGGCTAGCTATAAGGATGAATTTCAGGCAACCATTGAAAAAGTGGGAAATGGTCTTGAGAAACACTTGAATACACCGATTGAGTTTTTATCAGGTGGTCAAAGACAGGCCTTGAGTCTCTTGATGGCAACCTTGAAGCGACCTGAATTACTCTTGTTAGACGAGCATACTGCAGCTCTTGATCCAAAGACCAGTGTCGCACTCATGGAATTGACGGATGAATTTGTCAAGAAAGACCAGTTGACAGCTCTTATGATTACTCACCACATGGAAGATGCTCTTAAGTATGGCAATCGCTTAATTGTCATGAAAGAAGGACGGATTATCCAAGATTTGAACCAAGAAGAAAAAGCAAAAATGAAAATCTCTGATTATTATCAACTCTTTGAATAAAGTAGGGAAAATGAGTGAAATGGTTTACTTTTTTTCTGAAATAAAGTATACTATATAAAGTAAACTATGATAACATGGAGGTATTGTGTATGGTTGACAAACAAGTCATTGAAGAAATCAAAAACAATGCCAACATTGTGGAAGTCATAGGAGATGTGATTTCTTTACAAAAGGCAGGACGGAACTATCTAGGGCTCTGTCCTTTTCATGGTGAAAAAACACCTTCTTTCAACGTTGTAGAGGACAAGCAGTTTTACCACTGTTTTGGTTGTGGCCGCTCGGGTGATGTCTTTAAATTCATCGAGGAGTACCAAGGGGTTCCCTTTATGGAGGCTGTCCAAATCTTAGGTCAGCGTGTGGGGATTGAGGTTGAAAAACCGCTTTATAGTGAACAGAAGCCAGTTTCTCCTCACCAAGCTCTTTATGATATGCACGAAGATGCGGCTAAATTTTATCATGCTATTCTCATGACAACGACCATGGGGGAAGAGGCCAGAAACTACCTTTATCAGCGTGGTTTGACAGATGAAGTGCTCAAGCATTTTCGGATTGGTTTAGCACCTCCAGAACGCAACTATCTCTATCAACGTTTGTCTGATCAGTATCGTGAAGAGGATTTCCTAGATTCAGGACTGTTTTATCTCTCGGATGTCAATCAATTTGTAGACACCTTTCACAATCGCATTATGTTTCCCCTGACAAATGACCGGGGAAAGGTCATTGCCTTCTCAGGTCGTATCTGGCAGAAAACGGATTCACAAACTTCTAAGTATAAAAATAGCCGATCGACTGCAATTTTTAACAAAAGTTACGAATTATATCATATGGATAGGGCAAAAAAATCTTCTGGAAAAGCCAGTGAGATTTACCTGATGGAAGGGTTCATGGATGTCATCGCAGCCTATCGGGCTGGAATCGAAAACGCTGTGGCGTCCATGGGAACGGCCTTGAGTCATGAGCATGTTGAGCATCTGAAAAGGTTAACCAAGAAGTTGGTTCTTGTTTATGATGGTGATAAGGCTGGGCAAGCTGCGACATTGAAAGCCTTGGATGAAATTGGTGATATGCCTGTGCAAATCGTCAGCATGCCTGATAACTTGGATCCAGATGAATATCTACAAAAAAATGGACCAGAAGACTTGGCCTATCTATTAACAAAAACTCGTATTAGTCCGATTGAGTTCTACATTCATCAGTATAAGCCTGAAAATAGTGAAAATCTGCAGGCCCAGATTGAGTTTATTGAAAAAATAGCTCCCTTGATTGTTCAAGAAAAGTCTATCACTGCTCAAAACAGTTATATTCATATTTTAGCTGACAGTCTGGCGTCCTTTGATTATGCCCAGATTGAGCAGATTGTTAATGAAAGTCGTCAGGCGCAAAGGCAGAATCGCATGGAAGGGATTTCCAGACCGACGCAAATCACAATGCCTGTCACCAAGCAGTTATCGGCTATTATGAGGGCAGAAGCCCATCTACTTTATCGGATGATGGAATCTCCTCTTGTTTTGAACGATTACCGCTTGCGAGAAGACTTTGCATTTGATACACCTGAATTTCAGGTCTTATATGACTTGCTTGGCCAGTATGGAAATCTTCCTCCGGAAGTTTTAGCAGAACAGACAGATGAAGTTGAAAGAGCTTGGTATCAGGTTTTAGCTCAGGATTTACCTGCTGAGATATCGCCACAGGAACTTAGTGAAGTAGAAATGACTCGTAACAAGGCTCTCTTGAATCAGGACAATATGAGAATCAAAAAGAAGGTGCAGGAAGCTAGCCATGTAGGAGATACCGACACAGCCCTAGAAGAATTGGAACGTTTAATTTCCCAAAAGAGAAGAATGGAGTAATAATGGCAACAAAACAAAAAGAAGTAACAACATTTGACGTACAAGTAGCAGAATTTATCCGTAATCATAAGCAAAAAGGGACAGCAACAGATGATGAAATCAATGCTAGTCTTGTCGTTCCTTTTACCTTGGACGCTGATGGGATTGAAGATCTCTTGCAACGGATTCAAGATGCAGGAATTTCTATCACAGATAACGAAGGAAATCCAAGTGCGCGTGTTCTTAGTGCTGAAGAAGAACCAGAACTCAGTGATGAGGACTTGATTGGGTCGACTTCTGCTAAGGTTAATGACCCTGTCCGTATGTACTTGAAAGAAATCGGGGTCGTTCCTCTTTTGACCAATGAAGAGGAAAAAGAGTTAGCACTGGCTGTTGAAGCGGGTGACATCGAAGCTAAACAACGCCTTGCGGAAGCAAACCTTCGTTTGGTTGTTTCTATAGCCAAACGCTATGTCGGTCGTGGTATGCAGTTCCTTGACTTGATTCAAGAAGGAAATATGGGCTTGATGAAGGCTGTTGACAAGTTTGATTATTCTAAAGGATTCAAGTTCTCAACTTACGCAACTTGGTGGATTCGTCAGGCCATCACTCGTGCTATTGCAGATCAAGCTCGTACTATCCGTATCCCAGTCCACATGGTTGAAACCATCAATAAATTGGTCCGTGAACAGCGGAATCTCCTTCAAGAATTGGGACAAGATCCGACACCAGAACAGATCGCTGAACGTATGGATATGACACCTGATAAGGTTCGTGAAATCTTGAAGATTGCCCAAGAACCGGTATCCCTTGAAACTCCTATCGGTGAAGAGGATGATAGCCATCTTGGAGACTTTATCGAAGATGAAGTGATTGAAAATCCAGTGGATTATACGACTCGTATCGTCTTGCGTGAGCAGTTGGATGAAGTCTTAGATACTCTTACAGACCGTGAAGAAAATGTTCTGCGTCTACGTTTTGGACTAGATGATGGGAAAATGCGCACTCTTGAAGATGTGGGGAAAGTCTTTAACGTGACTCGCGAGCGTATCCGTCAGATTGAAGCTAAAGCTTTGAGAAAACTACGCCAACCAAGTCGCAGCAAACCGCTTCGTGATTTTATTGAAGACTAAGAGTGAGGATGAATATGGCTTATACAGAAGAGCAAATTGATAACATCAAAACACGCATTTTAACAGCCTTGGAAGAAGTTATCGACCCTGAGTTGGGAATCGATATTGTCAATCTTGGTTTGATTTATGAGATTCGTTTCGATGGCGACACAGGGCAAACAGAGATTGATATGACTTTGACAACTATGGGTTGTCCCTTGGCAGACCTTTTGACAGACCAGATTTATGATGCCATGACAGAGGTACCAGAAGTAACGGATACTGAGGTTAAATTAGTCTGGTATCCAGCCTGGACAGTTGAAAAAATGAGTCGCTATGCACGCATTGCCCTAGGCATTAAGTAAACAAATAAAAGCATGTGAGAGATTATTGGAAGAGCGAGGAAATTTCCCCCTCTTTTCCTCTAGTCTCTCCTTTCTTTTGCTGATTTTATTCAAAGAAAATGATATAATAGTAGTTATGGAAAAAAAGAAATTACGCATCAATATGTTGAGTTCAAGTGAGAAAGTGGCAGGACAAGGAGTTTCAGGTGCCTACCGTGAATTAGTTCGTCTTCTTCACCGTGATGCCAAGGACCAATTGATTGTTACAGAAAATCTTCCAGTAGAGGCAGATGTGACTCACTTTCATACAATTGATTGCCCCTATTATTTGTCAACATTTCAAAAGAAACGCTCAGGAAGGAAAATTGGCTATGTGCATTTCTTGCCTGATACACTTGAGGGGAGTTTGAAAATTCCATTTTTCTTAAAGGGAATTGTGAAACGCTATGTATTTTCTTTTTACAACCGGATGGAGCACTTGGTTGTGGTCAATCCTATGTTTATCGAGGATTTGGTGGCAGCTGGTATTCCACGTGAAAAAGTGACCTATATTCCTAACTTTGTAAACAAGGAAAAATGGCATCCTCTTCCACAGGAAGAGGTAGCGAGACTGCGTACAGAGCTAGGTCTTAGTGACAATCAGTTTATCGTAGTAGGTGCTGGTCAAGTTCAGAAACGCAAAGGGATTGATGATTTTATCCGTCTGGCTGAGGAATTGCCTCAGATTACCTTTATCTGGGCTGGTGGTTTCTCTTTTGGTGGTATGACAGATGGTTATGAACGCTACAAGAAAATGATGGAAAATCCTCCTAAAAATTTGATTTTTCCAGGTATTGTATCGCCAGAGCGGATGCGCGAATTGTATGCCCTAGCGGACCTTTTCTTGTTGCCTAGTTACAATGAACTCTTTCCGATGACTATTTTAGAGGCTGCCAGTTGTGAAGCTCCGATTATGTTGCGTGATTTAGATCTTTATAAGGTGATTTTGGAGGGGAATTATCGGGCGACAGCAGATAGAGAAGAGATGAAAGAAGCTATTCTGGAATATCAAGCAAATCCTGCTGCCTTAAAGGATCTCAAAGAAAAGGCTAAGAATATTTCTAGAGAGTATTCTGAAGAGCATCTGTTACAGATCTGGTTGGAATTTTATGAGAAACAAGCCGCTTTAGGGAGAAAGTAAAAAGTGAGGTAATCTATGCGAATTGGTTTATTTACAGATACCTATTTTCCTCAGGTTTCAGGTGTTGCGACCAGTATTCGAACCTTGAAAACAGAACTTGAAAAGCAGGGGCATGCTGTTTTTATCTTTACGACAACAGATAAGGATGTCAATCGTTATGAAGATTGGCAAATTATCCGCATTCCAAGTGTTCCTTTCTTTGCTTTTAAGGATCGCCGCTTTGCCTATCGAGGATTCAGCAAGGCACTGGAAATTGCTAAACAGTATCAGCTAGATATTATTCACACTCAGACAGAATTTTCTCTTGGCCTGTTGGGAATTTGGATTGCGCGAGAACTGAAAATTCCCGTTATTCATACCTATCACACCCAATACGAAGACTATGTGCATTATATTGCCAAGGGAATGCTGATTCGTCCTAGCATGGTTAAGTATCTGGTCAGAGGTTTCCTGCATGACGTGGATGGGGTGATTTGTCCTAGTGAGATTGTCCGTGATTTGCTATCTGACTATAAGGTTAAGGTTGAAAAACGCGTCATTCCAACAGGGATTGAATTAGCCAAGTTTGAGCGTCCGGAAATCAAGCAGGAAAATTTGAAAGAACTGCGTAGTAAACTAGGGATTCAAGATGATGAAAAGATGTTGCTTAGTCTTTCCAGAATTTCCTATGAAAAAAATATTCAAGCAGTTTTAGTAGCTTTTGCAGAAGTTCTGAAAGAAGAAGACAAGGTTAAACTGGTGGTAGCTGGGGACGGTCCTTATCTGGATGACCTCAAAGAGCAAGCTCAGAAACTAGAGATTCAAGACTCTGTTGTCTTTACAGGGATGATTGCTCCTAGTGAGACAGCTCTTTATTATAAGGCGGCGGATTTCTTCATCTCGGCATCGACAAGTGAAACCCAAGGCTTGACCTACTTGGAAAGCTTAGCCAGTGGGACGCCTGTCATTGCACATGGAAATCCTTATCTGGACAATCTTATCAGTGATAAAATGTTTGGAACCTTGTACTATGGAGAACATGATTTGGCTGGTGCTATTTTGGAAGCCCTGATTGCAACGCCAGATATGAATGAGCATACCTTATCAGAGAAATTGTATGAGATTTCAGCTGAGAACTTTGGGAAACGAGTGCATGAGTTTTATCTGGATGCCATTATTTCAAATAACTTCCAGAAAGATTTGGCTAAAGATGATACGGTTAGTCAGCGTATCTTTAAGACAGTTTTGTATCTACCGCAAAAGGTGGTCGCTGTACCGGTAAAAGGCTCTAGACGCATGCTGAAGGCTTCAAAAACACAGTTAATCAGCATCAGAGATTATTGGAAAGACCATGAAGAATAGAAAGAGGAACAGCTATGAAAAAACAATTAATGAGAAGTGGGCATGACAAAAAGATTGCGGGTGTTTGTGCCGGAGTGGCCCATTATCTTGATATGGATCCAACTATCGTTCGCGTAATATGGGGTGTTCTTGCTTGCTGTTACGGAGCGGGAATTGTAGCTTATATCATTTTATGGATTATTGCACCAGTAGCAACTGACTATTGAAAACTAGCTGAATTCATGCTAAGATAATAGAAAATAGAATGTAACGAAGGAGAGAAAAATGGCATTTGGAGATAACGGAAATCGTAAAAAAACTATGTTTGAGAAAATAACCTTGTTTATCGTGATTATCATGCTGGTAGCAAGTTTATTGGGAATTTTTGCAACTGCAATTGGTGCCCTCAGTAATCTATAAAATAGATTCAAGAAAATTTAGTGACTGGGATTTCCCAGCCCTTTTTTAAAGTGAGAAGAAAAAATGAGTATGTTTTTAGATACAGCCAAGATTAAGGTCAAGGCTGGTAATGGTGGTGATGGCATGGTTGCCTTTCGCCGTGAAAAATATGTCCCTAATGGTGGTCCTTGGGGTGGTGATGGTGGTCGTGGAGGCAATGTCGTCTTCGTTGTAGACGAAGGTTTGCGTACTTTGATGGATTTCCGCTATAATCGCCATTTCAAGGCTGATTCTGGTGAGAAAGGAATGACCAAAGGGATGCATGGCCGTGGTGCTGAGGATCTTAGAGTTCGAGTGCCGCAAGGTACGACTGTCCGTGATGCAGAGACTGGCAAAGTTTTAACAGATTTGATTGAACATGGGCAAGAATTTATTGTAGCCCACGGTGGTCGTGGTGGACGTGGAAATATTCGTTTCGCGACACCAAAAAATCCTGCACCGGAAATCTCTGAAAATGGAGAACCAGGTCAGGAGCGTGAGTTACAATTGGAACTAAAAATCTTGGCAGATGTAGGTTTAGTAGGATTTCCATCTGTTGGGAAATCAACACTGCTCAGTGTTATTACCTCAGCTAAACCTAAAATCGGCGCCTACCACTTTACGACCATTGTACCAAATCTTGGTATGGTTCGTACCCAATCGGGTGAATCCTTTGCAGTAGCCGACTTGCCAGGTTTGATTGAAGGGGCTAGTCAAGGTGTTGGTTTGGGAACTCAGTTCCTCCGTCACATTGAGCGTACACGTGTCATCCTTCACATCATTGATATGTCAGCTAGCGAAGGCCGTGATCCTTATGAGGACTACTTAGCTATCAATAAGGAGTTAGAGTCTTATAACCTCCGTCTCATGGAACGTCCACAGATTATCGTAGCCAATAAGATGGATATGCCTGAGAGTCAAGAAAATCTTAAAGAATTTAAGAAAAAATTGGCTGAAAACTACGATGAATTTGAAGAGTTACCAGCTATCTTCCCGATTTCTGGATTGACTAAGCAAGGTCTGGCAACACTTTTGGATGCTACAGCTGAATTGTTAGACAAGACACCAGAATTCTTGCTCTATGACGAGTCTGATATGGAAGAAGAAGCTTACTATGGATTTGACGAGGAAGAAAAAGCCTTTGAAATTAGCCGTGATGATGATGCGACATGGGTGCTTTCTGGTGAAAAACTCATGAAACTCTTTAATATGACCAACTTTGATCGTGACGAATCAGTCATGAAATTTGCCCGCCAACTTCGTGGTATGGGGGTTGATGAAGCCCTTCGTGCGCGTGGTGCTAAGGATGGGGATTTGGTCCGCATTGGTAAATTTGAGTTTGAATTTGTAGACTAGGAGACTGGTATGGGAGATAAACCGATATCTTTCCGAGATGCGGATGGTAATTTTGTTTCCGCCGCAGACGTTTGGAATGAAAAGAAATTGGAAGAACTATTTAATCGTCTCAATCCAAATCGTGCTCTGAGATTGGCACGAACTAAAAAAGAAAATCCATCTCAGTAAAGAATATAACAAAATTCCGTGCCATATCAGACACGGAATTTTGTTATTCTTCAAAGAAAAATGGTGGAGCGAATTTTTTCAATTCTTCAAAGCATTTTTGAGCAGCTTCTGCATCTTCGCAGATGACGAGACAGACATCATCGCCACAGAGAGTAGCGATAGCGTCAGGGAAGCTCAAAGCATCAATGATAGAACCAAAGGATTGAGCCAGTCCAGGAAGGGTTTTTAGTAGGACTTGGTGTTGAACTGGGTGCATCAAGACAAGGGCGTCTTCCATGTAGAGTTCGAGACGTTTTTCCCATTTTGAGATAGAACCTGTATTAAGAACGTAGTAAGAGTTATCCTCTTCGCGGACTTTTGACAGGTTCATATTTTTGATGTCGCGTGAGAGAGTTGCCTGGGTAACTTGAATGTCGTTATCAGCAAGAAGGGCTTGCAACTCAGCCTGTGTATGAATCTTGTTTTTTGCAACAAGAGCGCGTATGAGTTGGTGGCGGTGTTCAGATTTATTCATAATAATTTAACTCCTTTTTTAGTAAGGTATTGTAAGTGTGGACTGAGCGAGGTCGACAGTCAAGTGGTAGTCGGTATTGTCACGGATTGTGATTTCAAAGTCAGTAGTATAGAGGACTAAACGAAGAGTATCTCCTTCTTTTAACTTGTAAATAGTTGGTTGCAGTTCAAATTGCACATCCATCCATTCATCTGCAGTAATATCCTCTACTAACAGTAAATTATTTCTATTTTGTAAATTAAGGTAACCTTTTGTCACGACGCGTTGTGCATTTTCACGAAAAGGCAATTCGTTAAGATTTTCCAACATGTAGTAGCGTCCATTATCAATGGTTCTAGAACCTAAAATAGCTGGATAAGGTTGTAGGTATTTCTTCTGTCCAAATTCTAGCAGTTGGGCTGATAAAAGCCCCTTGTTTGTGCTGGATTTGATCCGAAGATTGAGTTGAGCTCGACCGTTCAAGTGAAGATCTTTGGTTACAGGAAGGTCAATAGTAATCTGATTGACTTTCCCTTGATAGAGTTCTGTATTGAAGGTCTGGTATGTCTTACCATAACGATCAAAATCTTTATCTGAGTACTGGTTTTGAATGACTTTCTCTTCTTGACCAAGTGAGAAGGTTTCAAAGTTTTCTTGCCCACCGAAGTTATCAAGTGATAACCAAGTCTGAGGGGTTGTATTGTCCTGCCAGATAACAGTAGGAAGTTGGAAATCTGTATCTTGTCCCAGTAATTTCTTTGTCAACAAAGCATTCATGGATTCACGGAAGTCAATTGATTGCCAATTGTTCATGTAAACATGGGCACCATTATGGAAAAAGAGGTGCTTGTTAATATGAGCAGGCAGGGCATGGAACATCTGGTAAACATGAAGCGGTTTGACATTCCAATCCTGAGAACCATGGGTAAAGACAACCTCTGCTTTTACCTTATGGGTATTGAGCAGATAGTTGCGGTCATGCCAAAACTGGTTGTAGTCGCCAGACTTGCGATCCAGTTGCACTTTTACTTTTTCTAAGTCAGCTTGGTGAGCCTCATTACCACGGATATAGTCACCAGCCAGGAGATTACGAGAGTAGGTTAGTTCAGCCAGGGAGTCAAAATCCTCACCTGGATAACCACCTGGGCTAGTTACCAGACCGTTTTCACGGTAGTAGTTGTACCAAGATGAAATGCCAGCCTCGGCAATGATAACCTCTAAACCATCGACTCCTGTAGTCGCAAGACCATTGGACATGGTTCCAAGATAGGAAAGTCCAGTTGTGGCAACTTTTCCGTTTGACCAGTTAGCTTTGACTTGACGTTGGCGCGTATGGTCGGTAAAGGCACGGCAACGACCATTAAGCCAATCAATGACATTTTTATAAGCCTCGATTTGATGGTAGTCTCCATTAGTCATGAAACCTGTGGAGTCTTTGGTACCAATACCTGACACATAGAGATTAGCAAAACCTCGTGGAAGGAAATAGTCATTAAGAGTATAGCTAGAGTTGATATGAGTTAGCTTTTCCTCAGCTTCAGCCACAAGCTCAGCTTGGCCTTGAGGTTGGACGAGATTGAGTTGAGGTTCCTCTAGTTCAATCTTATGAGCAGGTTTCACCTCAAGCTCGCCCTCCATCTTGTAGAGAGCCTTATCGCTTGCCTTGTCATTTGTTCCCTGATGATAGGGACTGGCTGTCATGATGGCAGGGATTTGCCCCTCATAACGTGGACGAATAATGCTGACCTTGACTAGATCTGGTAAGCCTTTTTGGTCAGTATCGACACGAGACTCAACGTAAACGACTTCACGAATGACATCATGGCTAGAAAAAGTAGCCAAACTCTTGCCGTTAAAGTAGTGATAGTCATTATCCTCAGGGATAAGACCATCGCTAACAAGTTGGTCGATAAGAGTATTTCCCTTTTTGGTGCGAGTATTGAGTAACTGATAGAGATTTTCAATCAAGTCACCATATACAATAGGAAATCCAGTCTCTTTACGAAAAGCTTCACTGTCTTCGAAGTCAACCAAATAAGAAAAGCCTAAAAGTTGAAAAGCAACAGTATAAAAAATATCTGCTGTCAAGTCTTTGTCAGATTTGAAAAAAGTTAATATGTTAGTTTCTTTATCTATAGCTAAGCAGGAGAGTGGATAGTCGGTGTTCTCATAAGTGAAAAAGAAGCGACGTAAAAAAGTTTCCAGTAATTCCTTGGGATTGGCTGTGTTTTGTAAATCAAAGCCATATTTTTTTAGTTCAGATAAGATATTTTCTTTTGGAAAAGTGATATAACTATATTGATTAAAACGCATAGAACCTCCATATAGAATGATAGTTAAGGTTATTATATCAAAAAAAAAGCAGAAAGGGAATTGTTAACTGCAAAAGGAAATAATCCAATAAAAATGAATAAAGTGCTAAATTCAATATAGAGAACAGTGTAATAATAGATATAATAGTTATAATATAAAAATTCTAGGAGATTTATATTATATGTTTTCTATTTTTATATATAATATAGTATAAATATAAAAAAACGATGACAAAATACAAATGGATAGAAAGTAAATTAGTAAGCTGATGAAATTTTTCTCAAGAGCAGCCTTTTATAGGTGAAAATGGTATAATATAGTGAGAAGGATAGAGGAGAAGTGTAAATTGATCGCACAACTAGATACAAAAACAGTCTATAGTTTTATGGAAAGCGTCATTTCGATTGAAAAGTATGTGAGAGCAGCTAAAGAATACGGCTACACTCATCTGGCTATGATGGATATTGACAATCTTTATGGTGCTTTCGACTTTCTAGAGATTACAAAAAAATACGGCATTCATCCTTTACTAGGGCTTGAAATGACTCTTTTAGTGGATGAGCAGGAAGTGAATTTGCGCTTTTTAGCTCTATCTAGTGTGGGCTATCAGCAGCTGATGAAACTCTCAACAGCCAAGATGCAGGGGGAGAAAAGTTGGTCAGTCCTGTCCCAGTATCTGGAGGATATTGCGGTCATTGTGCCTTATTTTGAAGAGATTGAGTCTCTAAATCTAGGCTGTGATTATTATATTGGAGTTTATCCAGAAACACTGACAAGCGAATTTCATCGTCCTATTTTGCCCCTCTATCGGGTCAACGCTTTTGAAAGCAGGGATAGAGAAGTTCTTCAAGTATTAACAGCGATTAAAGAAAATCTACCGCTCAGAGAAGTTCCCTTGCGCTCACGACAAGATGTCCTTATATCAGCAAGTTCTTTAGAGAAATTATTCCAAGAACGTTTTCCTCAAGCCTTGGAAAACTTAGAAAAGCTTATTTCAGGTATTTCTTACGATTTGGATACTAGTTTGAAACTGCCTCGTTTTAACCCAGCTAGACCAGCAGTAGAAGAGTTGAGAGAACGCGCTGAGCTTGGGCTTGCCCAGAAGGGATTGTCTAGTAAAGAATATCAAGATCGACTAGACCAAGAATTGGCTGTTATTCATGATATGGGCTTTGATGATTATTTCTTGGTTGTCTGGGATTTGCTGCGTTTTGGACGTTCGAATGGCTATTATATGGGAATGGGACGGGGTTCTGCAGTAGGTAGCTTGGTTTCCTATGCCTTGGATATTACAGGGATTGACCCAGTAGAGAAAAATCTGATTTTTGAACGTTTCCTCAATCGTGAACGCTATACCATGCCTGATATTGATATTGATATCCCAGATATTTATCGTCCAGATTTTATCAGGTATGTTGGCAATAAATATGGTAGTAAACATGCGGCACAAATCGTTACTTTTTCAACTTTTGGAGCCAAGCAAGCTCTACGAGATGTATTGAAACGCTTTGGTGTGCCAGAGTATGAATTGTCTGCAATTACCAAGAAAATCAGTTTTCGTGACAATCTCAAGTCGGCCTATGAGGGTAACCTCCAGTTTCGTCAGCAAATCAATAGTAAGTTAGAATACCAAAAAGCCTTTGAAATTGCTTGCAAGATAGAGGGCTACCCAAGACAAACCTCTGTCCATGCGGCTGGTGTTGTGATTAGCGACCAGGATTTGACCAACTATATCCCTCTGAAGCACGGTGATGAAATTCCACTGACTCAGTATGATGCTCATGGAGTTGAAGCCAGTGGGCTTTTGAAGATGGATTTTCTGGGACTGCGAAATTTGACCTTTGTCCAGAAGATGCAAGAGTTGCTTGCTGAATCAGAAGGTATTCATCTGAAAATAGAAGAAATTGATTTGGAAGACAAAGAAACGCTGGCTTTATTTGCTTCTGGCAATACAAAAGGTATCTTTCAATTTGAACAACCTGGTGCCATTCGCCTGCTCAAGCGTGTGCAGCCAGTCTGTTTTGAAGATGTCGTAGCAACTACTTCCCTAAATCGACCAGGTGCTAGTGATTATATCAATAATTTTGTAGCTAGAAAACATGGGCAGGAAGAAGTGACTGTTCTGGATCCAGTACTAGAGGATATTTTGGCTCCAACCTACGGAATTATGCTCTATCAGGAGCAGGTTATGCAGGTGGCTCAGCGATTTGCCGGATTTACTCTTGGGAAAGCCGATATTTTGCGCCGAGCTATGGGGAAAAAGGATGCCTCTGCTATGCATGAGATGAGGGCTTCCTTTATTCAAGGTTCATTAGAAGCGGGACATACTGCGGAAAAGGCAGAGCAGGTCTTTGATGTTATGGAGAAGTTTGCAGGCTATGGTTTTAACAGGTCACATGCCTATGCATACTCAGCCTTGGCCTTCCAGTTGGCTTATTTCAAAACGCATTATCCAGCCATTTTTTATCAGGTCATGTTGAATTCTGTCAACAGTGATTACTTAACAGATGCCTTAGAAGCAGGCTTTGAAGTAGCGCCTCTGTCCATAAATACCATTCCCTATCACGATAAAATTGCCAACAAGTCTATCTATCTAGGATTGAAATCGATTAAGGGAGTCAGCAATGATCTGGCTCTATGGATTCTTGAAAACAGACCCTATTCTAACATTGAAGATTTTATAGCTAAATTACCTGAAAATTATTTGAAACTTCCTCTGCTAGAACCTTTGGTAAAAGTTGGTCTTTTCGATTTATTTGAAAAAAATCGTCAAAAAGTATTCAATAATTTAGCTAATCTATTTGAATTTGTAAAAGAGTTAGGAAGTTTGTTTGGAGATACTATTTATAGCTGGCAGGAATCGGAAGATTGGACGGAACAAGAAAAATTCTATATAGAACAAGAGCTTTTAGGGATAGGTGTCAGCAAACATCCCCTACAAGCTATTGCAAGTAAGGCTATTTACCCGATTACCCCAATTGGGAATTTGTCAGAAAATAGTTACGCTATTATTTTGGTTGAAGTTCAGAAGATAAAAGTAATTCGTACCAAAAAGGGCGAAAACATGGCTTTCTTACAGGTAGATGATAGTAAGAAAAAATTGGATGTCACTCTCTTTTCAGACTTATATCGTCAGGTTGGGCAGGAAATAAAAGAGGGAGCCTTCTACTATATAAAAGGAAAGATCCAGTCACGTGATGGCCGTCTGCAAATGATTGCACAAGAAATAAGAGAAGCAGTTGCTGAACGCTTTTGGATACAGGTAAAAAATCATGAATCGGATCAAGAAATTTCACGTATTTTAGACCAATATAAAGGTTCAATCCCAGTCATTATCAGGTATGAAGAGGAACAGAAAACAATCGTTTCTCCCCATCATTTTGTAGCTAAATCCAATGAATTAGAAGCGAAGTTGAATGAAATCGTTATGAAAACGATTTATCGCTAAAAATACGGAAAATAGAAGAATTTTAAAATCAAATGTGATATAATTAATAAGAATGTTAAAAGAAAAAGGAGCATAAACCAATATGAAACGTATTGCTGTTTTGACTAGTGGCGGAGACGCACCTGGTATGAACGCTGCTATCCGTGCAGTCGTTCGTCAAGCAATTTCAGAAGGAATGGAAGTGTTTGGTATCTATGACGGATATGCTGGTATGGTTGCCGGTGAAATTCATCCCCTAGATGCAGCTTCAGTAGGAGACATCATTTCTCGTGGTGGTACTTTCCTTCACTCAGCTCGTTACCCAGAGTTCGCTCAACTTGAAGGGCAACTTAAAGGGATTGAGCAATTGAAAAAACACGGAATTGAAGGTGTAGTTGTTATCGGTGGTGACGGATCTTACCACGGCGCTATGCGTTTGACTGAACATGGCTTCCCAGCTATCGGTCTTCCAGGTACAATCGATAACGATATCGTTGGTACTGACTTTACAATCGGTTTTGACACAGCGGTTACAACTGCTATGGATGCTATCGATAAGATTCGTGATACATCATCAAGTCACCGTCGTACTTTTGTTATTGAAGTTATGGGACGTAACGCTGGTGATATCGCTCTTTGGGCTGGTATTGCAACTGGTGCTGATGAAATCATCATTCCTGAAGAAGGATTCAAGATTGAAGATATCGTAGAAAGCATTAAATGTGGTTATGAGTGTGGTAAAAAACACAATATCATCGTCTTGGCAGAAGGTGTGATGTCAGCAGCTGAATTTGGTAAAAAACTAAAAGAAGCTGGGGATACAAGCGACCTTCGTGTGACAGAACTTGGACATATTCAACGTGGTGGTTCTCCAACTGCGCGTGACCGTGTATTGGCGTCACGTATGGGTGCGCATGCTGTTAAACTTCTTAAAGAAGGTATCGGTGGTGTTGCGGTTGGTATCCGTAACGAGAAAATGGTTGAAAATCCAATTCTTGGTACTGCAGAAGAAGGAGCATTGTTTAGCCTTACTGCAGAAGGTAAGATTGTGGTTAACAACCCACACAAAGCCGACATTGAGCTATCTAGCTTGAATAAGAGCTTGTCATAATTTACAATTTAGTTAATAAGACCAAAAAGGTCATATATATAAAGGAGTCACAAAAATCATGAACAAACGTGTAAAAATCGTTGCAACTTTGGGTCCTGCGGTAGAAATCCGTGGTGGTAAAAAATTCGGTGAGGACGGATACTGGGGTGAAAAACTTGATGTTGAAGCTTCAGCTAAAAACATTGCTAAATTGATTGAAGCTGGTGCTAACACATTCCGTTTCAACTTCTCACACGGTGACCACCAAGAACAAGGTGAGCGTATGGCAACTGTTAAACTTGCTGAAAAACTTGCAGGTAAAAAAGTTGGTTTCCTTCTTGATACAAAAGGACCAGAAATCCGTACAGAATTGTTCGAAGGTGAAGCTAAAGAGTATTCATACAAAACTGGTGAGAAAATCCGTGTTGCAACTAAACAAGGAATCAAATCAACTCGTGAAGTGATTGCATTGAACGTTGCTGGTGCTCTTGATATCTATGATGATGTTGAAGTTGGTCGTCAAGTTTTGGTTGACGATGGTAAACTTGGTCTTCGTGTGGTTGCTAAAGATGACGCAACTCGTGAATTTGAAGTTGAAGTTGAAAACGATGGTATCATCGCTAAACAAAAAGGTGTGAACATTCCTAACACTAAAATTCCTTTCCCAGCTCTTGCTGAACGCGATAACGACGATATCCGTTTCGGTCTTGAACAAGGTATCAACTTCATCGCTATTTCATTCGTACGTACTGCAAAAGACGTGAATGAAGTTCGTGCAATCTGTGAAGAAACTGGAAACGGACACGTTCAATTGTTCGCTAAAATCGAAAACCAACAAGGTATCGACAACTTGGATGAAATCATCGAAGCTGCTGATGGTATCATGATCGCTCGTGGTGACATGGGTATCGAAGTACCATTCGAAATGGTTCCAGTTTACCAAAAAATGATCATCACTAAAGTAAACGCTGCTGGTAAAGTTGTTATCACTGCAACAAACATGCTTGAAACAATGACTGAAAAACCACGTGCAACTCGTTCAGAAGTATCAGACGTATTTAACGCTGTTATCGACGGAACTGACGCTACAATGCTTTCAGGTGAGTCTGCAAACGGTAAATACCCACTTGAGTCAGTAACTACAATGGCTACAATCGATAAGAACGCTCAAACTCTTCTTAACGAATACGGACGTTTGAACTCAGATTCATTCGAACGTAACTCTAAGACAGAAGTAATGGCTTCAGCTGTTAAAGATGCTACTAACTCAATGGACATTAAATTGGTTGTAACTCTTACTAAGACAGGTCACACTGCACGTTTGATCTCTAAATACCGTCCAAATGCTGACATCTTGGCATTGACATTCGACGAATTGACAGAACGTGGATTGATGTTGAACTGGGGTGTTATCCCAATGTTGACAGATGCTCCATCTTCAACTGACGATATGTTCGAAATTGCTGAACGTAAAGCAGTCGAAGCAGGTCTTGTACAATCTGGTGACGATATCGTTATCGTAGCTGGTGTACCACTTGGAGAAGCTGTTCGTACAAACACAATGCGTATCCGTACAGTACGTTAATTAAAATGAAAAAGCCTATCATATCAAGCCTTATAGCCTGTATGATGGGCTCTTTTTTTGTCTATGGAGCACAAATGGGGCAAAACTTTTTACTTTCGATTTAATGCGACGGTATCAAGTGCGTCAAATACTGCTTGCTCCAGACTTTTTGTAACGTGAGTATAGATCTAATTGGTAGTTTTCGGATTTATGCTCAAACTGTGACATGATAGCTTTTAAAGTTATGTTGTTTTTACGTAAACTTCATAAAATGTTTAGTTCAAATACAGATAAAAAATAACTCCTTGATGATTCAAGGAGTTGTCTATAGTTAAATTAGTTTTTAGAAGCTTCTTGGAATTCTGGGTTTTTCCATGCTTCGTCAATGATAGCTTGCAATTCTTTAGCAGATGCTTGCATTTTTTGAGTTTCTGCGTCGTTCAATGGAATGTTTACTGGACGAACGATACCATGTGCACCAACAACAGCTGGTTGACCGATAAAGACATTCTTAACTCCGTATTGACCTTCTTGGAATACTGAAAGTGGAAGTACTGCGTTTTCGTCGTCAAGGATTGCTTTAGTGATACGAGCAAGGGCTACTGCGATACCGTAGTATGTTGCACCTTTTTTGTTGATGATTGTGTAGGCTGCATCACGAACACCTTCGAACAATTCAATCAATTCAGCTTCTTGAACATTTTGAGTGTCTTTAAGGAATTCTTCAAGGTTTACACCAGCGATGTTTGCGTGTGACCAAACGGCGAACTCAGAGTCACCGTGTTCACCCATGATGTAAGCGTGAACTGAACGAGCATCTACATCCAATTTTTCAGCAAGTGCTTGACGGAAACGAGCTGAGTCAAGTGAAGTACCTGAACCGATAACGCGTTCTTTAGGGAAACCAGAGAATTTCCAAGTTGAGTAAGTCAAAACGTCAACTGGGTTAGCAGCAACAAGGAAGATACCTTTGAAACCTGATTCAACAACTTGAGTTACGATTGATTTGTTGATAGCAAGGTTTTTACCTACAAGGTCAAGACGAGTTTCACCTGGTTTTTGAGGCGCACCTGCAGTGATCACAACAAGGTCAGCGTCTGCACAGTCAGAGTATTGAGCTGCATAGATTTTTTTAGGTGAAGTGAAGGCAAGGGCGTGACTAAGGTCAAGTGCATCACCAACAGCTTTTTCATGCAATTGTGGAATTTCGATAATTCCAAGCTCTTGTGCAATTCCTTGGTTAACAAGTGCAAAAGCGTAAGATGAACCTACAGCACCATCTCCGACAAGGATAACTTTTTTGTGTTGTTTAGTTGAAGTCATTGTTCTAAACATCTCCTTAATTTTATTCAGGGATTTCCCCAGTTATTTTAATTCTATCACTTTTAAAAAGCTTTGTCACGAATATGCCTTTCAGTTCTTGATGTAAACGTTTTAGCTAATTTGGATACCTGAAATATGGCGGACATTATGGTATAATATTATTAATTACTAATAGTGAAATGAGGCATTTATTAATGCAGGATAGAAATTTAGTGAATGTCAATCTGACAAAGGAGATGAAGACGAGCTTTATCGATTACGCCATGAGTGTTATCGTAGCCCGGGCTCTTCCTGATGTTCGAGATGGCTTGAAACCTGTTCACCGTCGAATTCTCTACGGAATGAATGAATTGGGTGTTACTCCAGACAAACCTCATAAAAAATCTGCTCGTATTACAGGAGACGTCATGGGTAAATACCACCCACACGGGGATTCCTCTATTTATGAAGCCATGGTTCGTATGGCTCAATGGTGGAGTTACCGTTACATGCTTGTAGATGGGCATGGAAACTTTGGTTCCATGGATGGTGATGGTGCTGCCGCCCAGCGTTACACTGAGGCACGTATGAGCAAGATTGCTCTAGAGATGCTTCGTGATATCAATAAAAATACGGTTGACTTCGTTGATAACTATGATGCCAATGAACGTGAACCCTTGGTTTTGCCAGCTCGTTTTCCAAACCTTTTGGTCAATGGAGCAACTGGTATCGCTGTTGGTATGGCAACCAATATTCCACCTCATAACCTGGGTGAGACCATTGATGCAGTGAAGTTGGTCATGGACAATCCTGAAGTGACTACCAAGGACTTGATGGAAGTCTTGCCTGGTCCAGATTTTCCAACAGGTGCCCTTGTCATGGGGAAATCAGGCATTCATAAGGCTTATGAAACGGGTAAAGGTTCTATTGTCCTACGTTCTCGTACCGAAATCGAAGAAACTAAGACTGGCCGTGAGCGCATTGTTGTAACAGAATTTCCTTATATGGTCAACAAAACCAAGGTGCATGAGCATATTGTTCGCTTGGTTCAGGAAAAACGCATTGAGGGGATTACAGCAGTACGTGATGAGTCAAACCGTGAAGGTGTTCGATTTGTTATTGAAGTCAAGCGCGATGCCTCAGCCAATGTTATCCTCAATAACCTCTTTAAGATGACCCAGATGCAAACCAACTTTGGTTTCAATATGCTTGCTATCCAAAATGGTGTACCGAAGATTTTATCCCTTCGTCAGATTTTGGATGCTTATATCGAGCACCAAAAAGAAGTAGTTGTTCGTCGGACACGTTTTGATAAGGAAAAAGCGGAAGCACGCGCTCATATCTTAGAAGGTCTCTTAATTGCGCTAGACCATATCGATGAAGTGATTCGTATCATCCGTGCTAGTGAAACGGATGCGGAAGCACAAGCGGAGTTGATGAGTAAGTTCAAGCTTTCTGAACGACAAAGTCAGGCTATCCTAGACATGCGTCTTCGTCGTTTGACAGGTTTGGAACGTGATAAGATTCAGTCTGAGTATGATGACTTGTTGGCTCTGATTGCGGATTTGGCGGATATTCTTGCTAAGCCAGAACGTGTTTCTCAAATCATCAAAGACGAATTGGATGAAGTTAAGCGTAAGTTTGGCGACCAACGTCGTACGGAATTGATGGTCGGTGAAGTCTTAAGCCTCGAAGATGAGGACCTGATTGAAGAATCGGATGTCTTAATTACACTGTCAAACAAAGGTTACATCAAACGTCTGGACCAAGCTGAGTTTACCGCTCAAAAACGTGGTGGACGTGGTGTTCAAGGGACAGGCGTTAAGGATGACGATTTTGTTCGTGAGTTAGTGTCGACTAGCACCCATGATCACCTGCTCTTCTTCACAAATAAAGGACGTGTCTATCGCCTGAAAGGTTATGAAATTCCTGAGTATGGTCGGATGGCCAAAGGACTACCAGTAGTTAATCTCTTGAAATTGGATGAAGGCGAAAGTATTCAGACTATTATCAATGTTGAGTCTGAACGCAGTGATGATGCTTATCTCTTCTTTACAACCCGTCATGGTATTGTGAAGAGAACGAGCGTTAAGGAATTTGCTAACATTCGTCAAAATGGACTTAAAGCACTGAACCTAAAAGATGAAGATGAGTTGATTAATGTCTTGTTGACGGAAGAAGATACGGATATTATTATTGGTACCAAGTTTGGTTATGCAGTTCGTTTTAATCAATCAGCTGTTCGTGGCATGAGTCGTATCGCCACAGGTGTGAAAGGTGTGAATCTCCGTGAGGGAGACACAGTAGTTGGTGCTAGCGTAATTACTGATCAAGACGAGGTTCTTATCATTACTGAAAAAGGATATGGTAAGCGTACAGTCGCGACTGAATATCCAACAAAAGGTCGTGGTGGTAAAGGGATGAAGACGGCTAATGTGGCTGAAAAAAATGGTCCTCTATCAGGTCTCTTGACTGTGAAAGGTGATGAAGACTTGATGATTATCACTGATACAGGTGTCATGATTCGAACCAATGTTGCCAATATTTCACAAACAGGACGCTCAACTATGGGAGTTAAAGTAATGCGTCTGGATCAAGATGCTAAAATTGTGACCTTTACAACGGTTGCAGCGGCAGAAAAAGAAGAAGTTGGGACAGAAAACGAAACAGAAGGTGAAGCATAATGTCTCAAAAAAATAATAAGAAGAAAAACAAACGAAAAAATCTGCTGACAAATATCCTAGCAGGATTTCTGATACTACTATCAATTGCTTTGATTTTTAATGCTAAAATTCGTGATATTTTCATAGTTTGGAATACCAATAAGTACCAAGTTAGTCAGGTATCAAAAGAAAAAATAGAAGAAAATCAGGATACAGAAGGAAATTTTGATTTTGATTCTGTCAATGCAATCTCTTCTGAAGCGGTTCTAGCTTCTCAATGGGATGCTCAAAAATTACCAGTTATCGGCGGAATTGCAGTCCCTGAATTAGAAATGAATCTGCCAATTTTTAAAGGGCTTGATAATGTCAATCTCTTCTATGGTGCTGGTACCATGAAACGCGATCAAGTGATGGGGAAAGGAAATTATAGTCTAGCTAGTCATCATATTTTTGGTGTCAATAATGCTAATAAAATGTTATTTTCTCCTTTGGATAACGCTAAAAATGGTATGAAGATTTATCTAACCGATAAAAATAAAGTTTATACTTATGAAATACGTGAAGTCAAACGTGTTACACCGGATCGTGTTGATGAAGTTGATGATAGAGATGGGGTAAATGAGATTACATTAGTAACCTGTGAAGACCTTGCTGCTACAGAACGTATTATTGTAAAAGGCGATTTGAAAGAAACAAAAGAATATTCACAAACATCTGATGAAATCCTAACAGCTTTCAATCAACCATATAAACAATTTTATTAATACAAATCAGTGAAATCCTGGATTTCACTGATTTTTTTAAGATTTTCATAAAAATAAACTTTTATGAAATACAGAAAACGCTTCCTAAATTCAAAAGTTTGTGATATAATTATCAGGTAAAAAATTTTTAGGAGTTTATTATGGTTTCTTCAGAATTTATCTCAAAGATTGAATTTGCTTGCAAGAAGAAGGAAAGTCTTTATAGTCAAAGCAAATTTAAGTATGCGATTCGTTCTATGTTCGCAGGTGCATTTTTAACCTTCAGTACAGCTGCTGGTGCAGTTGGGGCTGACTTGATTAATAAAATTGCACCAGGTAGTGGACGCTTCCTCTTCCCCTTTGTCTTTGCTTGGGGATTGGCCTACATTGTTTTTTTGAATGCCGAGTTGGTAACATCAAACATGATGTTCTTGACTGCAGGTAGTTTCTTGAAAAAAATTTCTTGGAGAAAAACAGCTGAGATTTTACTTTACTGTACCTTGTTCAACCTTATAGGGGCTTTGATAGCAGGTTGGGGCTTTGCCCACTCAGCAGCTTATGCGAATCTGACACACGATAGTTTCATCTCAGGTGTTGTTGAGATGAAGTTAGGTCGCTCAAATGAATTAATCTTGCTTGAGGCGATTTTGGCAAATATTTTCGTAAATATTGCGATTCTTTCATTTGTTTTGGTCAAAGATGGTGGTGCCAAACTTTGGCTTGTGTTGTCAGCTATTTACATGTTTGTATTCTTAACAAACGAGCACATTGCGGCTAACTTTGCTTCTTTCGCGATTGTGAAATTCAGTGTTGCTGCGGATTCAATTGCTAACTTCGGTGTTGGAAATATGCTTCGCCACTGGGGTGTAACCTTCATCGGAAACTTTATTGGAGGAGGCCTCTTGATGGGTCTTCCATATGCCTTCCTCAATAAAAACGAAGATACTTATGTAGATTAAGAAAATGAGCACGATTGAGTCGTGCTTTTTTCATTTTCAAAATAAGATAATAGCTATTTCTTATATCAAAATATAGAAAACTGATATTTGTAAACTATAACTCAAGGTGCTACAATATCCTTAATGAAACTATATGGAGGTCGCCTTATGACTCGTGATTTTAAATTTGAAACTCTGCAACTACATGCTGGGCAAGTAGTTGATCCAGCTACTAAGTCTCGTGCAGTGCCGATTTATCAGACAACATCCTTTGTTTTTGATGATACGCAGGAAGGTGCCGATTTGTTTGCCTTGAGAAAACCAGGGAACATTTATACTCGTATCACCAACCCTACAACAGCTGCCTTTGAAGAAAGAATTGCTGCCCTTGAAGGTGGTGTTGGAGCTCTTGCAACAGCATCAGGTATGGCTGCAGTGACTTATACGATTTTGGCGCTTGCCCACGCTGGTGACCATGTTGTAGCAGCATCAACTATTTACGGTGGGACTTTCAATCTCTTGAAAGAAACCCTTCCTCGTTATGGGATCACAACAACCTTTGTCGATGTGGATAATTTGGAGGAAGTGGAAGCAGCTATCAATGACAATACCAAGCTTGTCTTGATTGAAACCTTGGGGAATCCCTTGATAAACATTCCTGACTTGGAAAAATTGGCTGAGATTGCGCATAAACACCAGATTCCACTCGTTTCGGATAATACCTTTGCCACACCTTACTTGATTAATGTATTTTCTCACGGTGTAGATATTGCTATTCACTCGGCGACTAAGTTTATCGGTGGGCATGGTACGACTATTGGAGGAGTGATTGTCGATAGTGGTCGTTTTGACTGGGCGGCTTCAGGGAAATTCCCTCAATTTGTTGAGGAAGACCCAAGCTATCATAACTTGAGCTATACTCGTGATGTGGGTGCGGCTGCCTTTATTATCGCTGTCCGTGTTCAATTGCTTCGTGATACAGGTGCAGCCTTGTCACCATTTAATGCCTTCTTGTTACTCCAAGGACTTGAGACACTCTCTCTTCGTGTGGAACGCCATGTGCAAAATGCAGAGAAAATTGTTGATTTTCTCGTCAACCATCCTAAGGTAGAAAAGGTAAATTATCCAAAACTTGCAGATAGTCCTTATCATGCCTTGGCTGAGAAATACTTGCCTAAAGGTGTGGGCTCCATCTTTACCTTCCATGTCAAAGGGGGAGAGGCAGAAGCCCGCAAGGTAATTGATCATTTAGAAATCTTCTCTGATCTTGCAAATGTGGCAGATGCTAAATCGCTTGTTGTCCATCCAGCAACAACCACTCATGGTCAATTGTCAGAAAAAGACCTAGAATCAGCAGGTGTTACACCTAACCAAATCCGTTTGTCAATCGGTCTTGAAAATGTAGAAGATTTGATTGAAGACTTGCGCTTGGCCTTGGAAAAAATTTAAAGTAAAAGAAGATAAACAGTGGGTTTCGACTCACTGTTTTTGATTTTCCCTCAGGCATGATATAATGGTTAAAGAAGTCTAGAAAGAGGAACGATATGAACGAAATCAAATGTCCTAACTGTGGGGAAGTCTTTACAGTAAATGAGAGCCAGTATGCTGAACTTCTGTCTCAAGTGAGAACAGCAGAGTTTGATAAGGAATTGCACGATAGGATGAAGCAGGAACTGGCCTTGGCTGAGCAAAAGGTAATGAATGAACAACAGACCAAACTAGCTCAAAAAGACCAAGAAATTGCGCGATTACAGAGTCAAATCCAAAACTTTGATACAGAAAAAGAATTGGCCAAGAAAGAGGTTGAACAGACAAGTAATCAGGCCTTATTGGCTAAGGATAAGGAAGTACAGGCCTTGGAAAACCAATTGGCTACCTTGCGTTTGGAGCATGAAAATCAACTGCAAAAGACACTCTCTGACCTAGAAAAAGAACGGGATCAGGTTAAAAACCAGCTTCTTTTGCAGGAAAAGGAAAACGAGCTTTCTCTTGCTTCTGTCAAGCAAAACTACGAAGCACAGCTCAAGGCAGCTAGTGAACAAGTCGAATTTTATAAGAATTTCAAAGCTCAACAATCTACAAAAGCTATCGGGGAAAGTCTGGAACACTATGCAGAAAGTGAGTTTAACAAGGTCCGCAGTTTTGCCTTTCCAAATGCTTACTTTGAAAAGGATAACAAGGTTTCTGCGCGTGGGTCTAAAGGGGACTTTATCTTCCGTGAGTGTGATGAAAATGGAGTGGAAATCATTTCCATCATGTTTGAGATGAAAAATGAAGCAGATGGAACAGAGAAGAAGCACAAGAATGCAGATTTTTACAAGGAATTGGACAAGGACCGTCGGGAGAAGAACTGTGAATATGCGGTTTTGGTGACCATGCTTGAGGCCGATAACGATTACTTTAATACAGGGATTGTTGACGTCAGCCATGAGTACGAAAAGATGTATGTGGTTCGTCCTCAATTCTTTATCCAGTTGATTGGTCTCTTACGGAATTCGGCGCTTAATTCCTTAAAATTTAAGCAGGAGTTGGCCTTGGTTCGGGAGCAAAATATCGATATTACACATTTTGAGGAAGACTTGGATGCCTTTAAGCTAGCCTTTGCCAAGAACTATAATTCAGCTTCGACTAACTTTGGCAAAGCTATCGATGAAATTGACAAGGCCATAAAACGGATGGAAGAGGTCAAGAAATTCCTAACCACATCTGAAAACCAACTCCGTCTAGCTAATAATAAATTGGAAGATGTTTCCGTCAAAAAACTAACTCGAAAAAATCCAACTATGAAAGCGAAGTTTGAAGCGCTGAAGGGGGAGTTAGAAAGCAGTGGAAAATGAATTATTAGTATTGAATACTGAGGAAGTAAATGAGTCTGAAAATTTAAACTATGATGAGTTAGAAGAACTATTGGAACAGCAATTTACAATGGAGTTCTCTAATCTTGAGAAATTAGAACTAGAATGTAAAGAAATTAGTTCACCGGATAAATTAGGAGATGTTGTTTTAGATGAAATTTGGAGTCAATTTGCGAACCAAATTGGTTTAGATATGACAAGCGACACGCTTCTTAAGCAGTATAACGATAAACATCCTAATGGTTATACAAAAGAAGAGGGTGCTAAAATAATGAAAGATAAAAGGTATACTGATGCAAATAATGCTATGAAAGAAAGGCAAAAAAATGGAAATTTAAAGGATGAATATACTGGAAAAACAATAAAAATTAACGAAAAAGCTAATTTGGATCACGTCATACCAAGAAAACAGATTTTTGAAAACCCATGGAGGAAAATAGCAGATATTGAAACTTCTGATTTAGCCAATAAATCAGAAAATTTGGCAGGAACTAATGAATCTCTTAATAAAAGTAAAGGCGCAAAATCTAATAGCGAGTATATAAAGAAAAGAGAAGCAAGAGAAAAAAATCTTAAAGAACAAGTTGAAAGAGCTAATAAAAAAATTGATAAGATGAATATCTCAGATGCCGAAAAGCGAAATCTTAAGGCTGAAAATAATAAAAAATTAAATGATAAATTGGCTGCTGATTCAGATAAGATGATTAAAGTTGAAAAAAGTGCAAAGAAAGCTATGTATAAACCAATAGCAAAGAAAGCTGCAGTTAGAATGGCGAACAAGGCAGGTAAAGACGCAGTTAAAGCTATGTTTGTTGCAGCGTTATTTGGGATGTTGAAAGAAATAATGAATGCTTTGGTTCGTTTTTTTAAATCTAAAAAACGTTCGTTTGATACATTCTTAGATGAAATGAAAAATGCACTTCATTCCTTCTTTGGTAAAATTAGAGATTTTATTAAAGTGGGTGTAGATAGTTTTGTTGGAAGCATCGTAGGAGAAATTATTGGTGCTTTCGCTGAAAAACTAAGAAAGTTACCAAATTTGGTAAAACAATTATTTGGTTCAATTAGAGAAAGTATCTCTTATCTATCAAACCCTGAAAATCAATCTCATTCTACTGCAATTAAAATTGCCCATGTTTCAAAAATTATTACATCCGCATTATTAGGTGTAGGAGCAATGTTTTTAGGAGAATATTTTGAACAGTTCTTAAATAAGATACCAGGTATGACTTTTGAAATAAAACTTCTAGGAACAATTGCTAATATTTTAGGGATGTTCTTTGCAAGTTTACTAACTGGAATCTTGGGAGCGATAATCATTAACGGACTTGATGGTTTTATATCAAGGAAACTACAAGATGAGAACAAAAAACAACAAGTTGATAAGAAGAACGAATTGCTAAGAATTCAGGATGTTCAAATTTTTGTTGCCGAGCAAAATGTTGCTGTTAAGCGAAATGATATCTTCAGTAAGATGGCTAAGAACCATCAAAAACTAAGAGAACTACTTGGCAATGTTGATGAAGAGTTTTCTAATTCAAAGATTGATTTCAAACAGCGATTATTAGCTAATGAAATTTACTTTGATGAAAAGCAAAGTGAACTTGAAGAAATGCAAAATGCATTAAACGATTTATTATAGGAGAATGTTATGTCAGAAGAATTAGAGATTCAAGTTTTAGCAAATTCTGAAAGATTTAATGAAAAAAAACAAGAGTTAAAAGCCTTTAGTGAAGAGATCCCTGAACAGTCAGATTTACCAACAGTTCCAACAGATGATCCTATGTTAGGCTTTATTGGAATGGAATATGATGTTAAGGGTAAAGATTTGAACGCTCTTACTGATGCTGTTCAAAATAGAATGATTGAACAAAATATTCACATAAAAAAGATTATTCAAGAATTTAATACTATTTACGAAACTTTCCAAATATTGGATGATGAGTATATTCAAAGTATTTCAAAATCTTTGATTGCAGCCAAAGAGGCAAATAATAAAGCTATACAGGGATTGCACGAAATAGAAGAATATCAAATAGGTAATAACAAACTATTAGATGATGTTTTTAAACAGAATAAAGATTTAATTGATATATTGAAGAAACATCATAAAAAGCTAGAAGAGTTAGAACAACTTGAAGATAAGCAAAGTGAAATTCATAATGAAATTGATAGTTTAAAAGCGAAGCTAAAAACATTAGTGAAAATAGAAAATAGTTTTAACGATTTGCGTTTCCAAGTTGAAGAAACACAAAATAATCTTAAAAACGATGTAGATAAGATGAATGTTCGATTAATAGAGGAAGGTAAAAATCTTACTTTAATTGTCGAGAAATTTCAAACTGAACTAGAGGAAAAACAAAAAGAGATTAGTTTCCTTAGAAAAGGATTCTATACTCTTGGAGTCGCTGTTGTTATAATAGTATTATTTCTATTATTTAAAGGAATGTAGATGATTAGTGAAACTTATTTAAAATTGTTAAAATCGGAAGTGAAAAAACTGGATGATTTAACAAATAATACTTATGAATTGGAAATAATTCTTCAAGATATAGTTGATAATCTTAAAAATGCTGAGTTAGAATTTATAAAACGATTAGGAAACTTGACAAGTAAAGAGACATTCTCAAAAATCAAAGATAAGCAAACTAGCATATTGGAATTATTGTATAAATATCTTGGCTCTAGAGTTATTGATACAAATTATTTAATTTTGAAAGAAACAAATAATAAATCATTTGAAGAACTAGCAAATGATTTAAAGTCCTTAATAGGTTTAGAAAATGTTAAGAAAGAAATTAAAGATTTAGTAGCGTTTAATAAAGTTCAACAAAGTAGAGAAAAAATCGGTCTTAAAAAAACAAACAGAACTATGCATATGGCGTTTTTAGGTAATCCAGGTACAGGTAAAACAACAGTTGCTAGAATTGTTGGTAATATGTATCGTTCTCTAGGAATACTAAGTAAAGGTCACTTTATAGAGGCAAGTAGAACAGACTTAATAGCAGAATATCAAGGACAGACGGCTTCGAAAGTGAAGAGATTGATACAAAAAGCCAAAGGTGGTGTATTGTTTATTGATGAAGCATATAGTATTACTGAAAACGATAAAAGTGATAGTTATGGTCGGGAGTGTTTAACTGAGTTAACAAAAGCATTAGAAGACTATCGTGATGATTTGGTGGTTATTGTTGCTGGATATGATGAATTGATGAAAAAATTTTTTGAATCTAATCCTGGGTTAAAATCAAGATTTAATTATTTTATTACGTTTGAAGATTATACGGTGAACCAAATGTTTGATATTTTTCTTTCATATTGCAAAAATGAAGAGTACATTTTGCATGATTCTGCAAAAGAAAAATTAAAAAAATATTTAGAATTACATAGTAGCAATCCTGAAAATAAAAATGCAAATGGGCGATTTGTAAGAAATGTATTTGACAGTATAATTATGAACCAAGCAATAAGATTAGCCACACTATCTTTTGTTACAAAAGATAATTACATTACGATTCTTGAAGAAGATATTTCATGAATGAAATTAGAAAGCAAAAATGAACGGTATTATCAACTTAAAAAAAGAAGCAGGGATGACCTCGCATGATGCGGTTTTTAAACTGCGTAAGATTTTGGGAACCAAGAAAATTGGTCATGGTGGGACCTTGGATCCGGATGTAGTGGGCGTTTTGCCCATTGCGGTTGGCAAGGCGACACGCATGGTCGAGTTTATGCAGGACGAGGGTAAGGTCTATGAGGGGGAAATAACTCTGGGCTATTCCACGACGACTGAGGATGCCAGTGGGGAAGTGGTCGCAGAGACACCTGTTTTGTTGCCCCTGGATGAAAAAATTGTCGATGGAGCGATTGCTAGCTTGACTGGGCCTATTACTCAGATTCCACCTATGTATTCGGCTGTCAAGGTTAATGGTCGTAAGCTCTATGAGTATGCGCGTGCTGGTCAGGAAGTGGATCGTCCAGAGCGTCAGGTTACGATTTATCAATTTGAGCGGACAAGTCCGATTTCTTATGAGGGTCATCTTGCACGATTTACTTTTCGTGTGAAATGTAGCAAGGGAACCTATATTCGTACCTTATCGGTTGACTTGGGAGAGAAGCTTGGTTATGCGGCTCATATGTCACATCTGACTCGAACTAGTGCAGCTGGTTTACAGCTAGAAGACGCTCTTACCTTGGAAGAAATTGCTGAAAAAATGGAGGCTGGTCAATTGAACTTTCTCCATCCTCTAGAGATTGGGACAGGCGACCTTGTCAAAGTTTTCCTAAGTCCAGAAGAGGCTACAGAAGTACGCTTTGGTCGTTTTATCGAGCTCGACCAAACAGAACAAGAATTGGCTGCTTTTGAAGGAGATAAATTACTAGCCATTCTTGAAAAACGGGGCAATCTCTATAAGCCGAGGAAGGTTTTTATCTAATCTAACTGGAGTTTGGGGATGGAATTCTTCCCCTAGACTATCCAAATCAGACTATAAATTTTGTAAAAAATGTGATAGAATAGACGACGGATAAAAAAACGGAGGATAGCATGCAAAATAGACCAATCATTATCGGAGTGACAGGTGGTTCTGGTGGGGGTAAGACCAGTGTTTCAAGAGCCATTTTATCGCATTTCCCTGATGAAAAGATTTCCATGATTGAGCATGATTCATACTACAAGGATCAGTCTCACTTGACCTTTGAAGAGCGTGTCAAAACCAACTATGACCATCCTTTTGCCTTTGATACAGACTTGATGATTGAGCAGATAAAGGAATTGTTGGCAGGGCGTCCGGTGGACATCCCGACTTATGACTATACAGAGCATACACGAAGCAGCAAAACCTATCGTCAGGAGCCTCAAGATGTCTTTATCGTTGAGGGGATTTTGGTCTTGGAGGACAAGCGCCTGCGCGATTTGATGGATATCAAGATTTTTGTGGATACGGATGACGATGTGCGCATTATTCGTCGGATCAAGCGTGACATGGAAGAGCGTGGCCGTAGTCTCGATAGCGTTATTGACCAGTACTTAGGTGTGGTCAAACCTATGTACCATCAGTTTATCGAACCAACCAAGCGTTATGCGGATATCGTCATTCCTGAGGGAGTCAGCAATACTGTTGCTATCGATCTTTTGACAACCAAGATTGCAAAGATTTTGGAAGAAGCTCGAAACAGTAAATAAACAGATGTGGAGGCCTTGCCTCCTTTTTTATTTTTCACTCATAATGGTACATAAATGGAGATTTTTAGGCATATTTTTGGTATAATAATACCCATGAAAGAGCAAGAAAATGAATAGTAGGTGGAGATGGAAAAGTATTTATCGGTAACAACTTTGACCAAGTATCTGAAAATGAAATTCGATAAAGACCCTTACTTGGAACGGGTCTATTTAACTGGTCAAGTTTCCAACTTTCGTAAACGACCTACTCACCAATATTTCTCCCTAAAGGATGACCATGCAGTTATTCAAGCGACTATTTGGTCTGGGGTTTATCAGAAATTAGGCTTCGACCTGGAAGAAGGGATGAAAATCAATGTGATTGGGCGCGTGCAGGTCTATGAACCAAGTGGTAGCTACTCCATCATCATAGAAAAGGCAGAGCCTGATGGGGTTGGGGCGCTTGCGATTCAGTTTGAACAACTCAAGAAAAAATTGACAGAAGAAGGCCTGTTTCAAGAACGCTTCAAGCAACCTCTGCCCCAATTTTCTAAGAGAATTGGTGTAGTAACCAGTCGCAGTGGAGCCGTGATTCGAGATATTATCACGACTGTCAGCAGGCGATTTCCAGGTGTCGATATTCTTCTCTATCCGACCAAGGTTCAAGGAGATGGAGCGGCAGAAGAAATTGCTCGAAATATTGCGCGTGCCAATCAACGTGACGATTTGGATTTGCTCATTATTGGTCGTGGTGGTGGTTCCATAGAGGATCTCTGGGCCTTTAACGAAGAAATTGTGGTACGAGCTATTTTTGAATCTCGTTTGCCAGTTATCTCTAGTGTGGGGCATGAGACGGATGTGACCTTGGCAGATTTTGTGGCAGATAGACGGGCTGCGACACCGACGGCTGCTGCTGAACTAGCAACACCTGTGACCAAGTTGGATGTATTGGCTCATTTGCAAAATCAGGAAAAACGGATGGCAACAGCAGTCCGAAATGTCCTATCAAAGAAACAAGAAGCTTTGAAAAAATGCAGTCAGTCTGTTATCTTTAGACAGCCAGAACGTTTGTATGATGGCTATTTGCAACGCTTAGATCAACTGCAACTGCGCTTAAAACAAAGTTTACGTACACGGATTTTTGATAGCAACCAACTAGTACAAGCAAGGACGCATCAACTGGTCCAATTATCACCTATTACCAAAATCCAACGCTATCAGGACCGGCTTGCTCAGTTGGACAAGCTCCTACGTAGCCAAATGGCGCTGATTTATGATGCCAAGGTTGCTGAAGTCAAGAGATTATCAGAAGCTTTGCTGATGTTGGATACCAGTCGAATCGTGGCGCGTGGTTATGCAATTGTCAAAAAAGAAGAGTCCGTGGTTGATTCGGTTGAGAGTTTGAAGAAAAAAGACCAAGTGACGCTGTTGATGCGAGATGGTCAAGTAGAATTAGAGGTTAAAGATGTCAAAACAAAAGAAATTTGAGGAAAATCTAGCAGAACTGGAGACCATTGTCCAAAGTTTGGAAAATGGTGAAATTGCTCTGGAAGATGCGATTGCTGCCTTTCAAAAGGGTATGGTCTTGTCAAAAGAGCTCCAAGTGACGCTGGACAAGGCTGAAAAGACCTTGGTCAAGGTCATGCAAGAAGACGGAACAGAAAGTGATTTTGAATGAAGAAGCAAGAAAAATTAGCTCTTGTTGAGTCGGCTTTGGAAGATTTTTATGGAGACCAGCAGTTTGCCTTTAGTTTGCGAGAGTCTGTTCTCTATTCCATTCATGCTGGTGGCAAGCGTATTCGACCTTTTCTCTTGTTAGAAGTTTTGGAAGCCTTGCATATTGCCATCAAACCTGCTCACGCGCAGGTGGCTGCGGCCTTGGAAATGATTCATACAGGGAGCTTGATTCACGATGATCTTCCTGCCATGGATGATGACGATTACCGTCGGGGACACTTGACCAACCACAAGAAATTTGGAGAAGCAATGGCAATTTTGGCTGGAGATGCCTTATTCCTAGATCCTTACGCCTTGATAGCGCAGGCAGATTTGCCAAGTCAGATCAAGGTGGACTTGATTGCCAACTTATCGCTTGCTTCAGGAAGTCTGGGCATGGTAGCAGGCCAGGTTTTGGACATGGAAGGTGAACACCAGCATTTGTCTTTGGAAGAACTTCAGACCATTCATGCCAATAAGACTGGGAAATTACTAGCCTATCCCTTCCAAGCGGCTGCTATCATTGCGGAATTGGCACCTGAAATGCAGGCAAAGCTGAAAACTATTGGGGAATTGATTGGACTTGCTTTTCAAGTCAGAGATGATGTACTGGATGTGACCGCCAGTTTTGAGGAAATCGGCAAGACGCCTCAAAAGGACTTGCAGGCAGAAAAATCAACCTATCCTGCCTTGTTGGGCTTGGAAGAGGCCATTGCCTTTTGTAACCAAACTCTGGATCAAGCTAATGCCAAATTAGACGACATTGCCCAGCAGGTTCCCTTTGAAACAGAATCGATTGTAAGTGTAGTAGAAAGTTTGAGAATCAATGGCTAAGGAAAGAGTGGATGTACTAGCTTATAAACAGGGCTTGTTTGAAACGCGAGAACAAGCCAAACGTGGCGTCATGGCTGGACTAGTCGTTGCAGTCCTGAACGGAGAACGATTTGACAAGCCAGGAGAGAAAATTCCAGATGACACCGAGCTAAAACTCAAGGGTGAAAAACTCAAGTATGTCAGCCGTGGTGGCTTGAAATTAGAAAAGGCCTTGCAGGTCTTTGATTTGTCAGTTGATGGGGCGACCACAATTGATATCGGTGCTTCTACTGGAGGCTTTACCGATGTCATGTTGCAAAATGGTGCTGAGTTAGTCTTTGCAGTTGATGTTGGTACCAATCAGTTGGCTTGGAAATTGCGCCAAGACCCAAGGGTTGTCAGCATGGAGCAGTTTAATTTCCGCTATGCTGAAAAGACTGATTTCGAGCAGGAACCGAGTTTTGCCAGCATTGACGTGAGTTTTATTTCCCTCAGTCTGATTCTTCCGGCCTTGCATCGTGTCTTGGCTGAACAAGGTCAGGTCGTGGCTTTGGTTAAGCCCCAGTTTGAGGCAGGACGTGAGCAGATTGGGAAAAATGGTATTATTCGAGATGCCAAGGTTCACCAAAATGTTCTTGAAGCTGTCACAACCATGGCAGTAGAGGAAGGCTTTTCAGTCCTTGGTTTGGACTTTTCTCCCATCCAAGGTGGGCATGGAAATATTGAATTTTTAGCGTATTTGAAAAAAGAAGAGTCAGCAAGCAATCAGGTTCTTGCTGAGATTGAAGAAGTAGTAGAGAGGGCGCATAGTCAATTTAAAAATGAATAAAAAAGAGAGACTTGAAAAAATTAGACGATTTGTGACAGATTATCAAATCGGTACACAAGAAGAAATCGTAGAACATTTGAAAGAGGCTGGCATCACTGCCACTCAGGCAACGGTATCCCGAGATATCAAAGAGCTAGGTATTGTCAAAATTCCTTTGAGAGACAACACCTATGTCTATGAATTGCCAAAATCAATCGTAAAAAGTTTGCAACTGGCTGAAGACAATATCGAATCGGCAGACTTGATGGACAAGATGATCAATCTTCAAGTTATTCCAGGAAATACGGCTTTTGTAAAAGCTCAGTTAACCGAGACGTTTGCGGACAAGATTTTTAGCTGTTTGGCTGATGATAGCTCGATTTTAGTCATTGCCAGAAGTGAAAGTCTAGCTGAGGAAATCTTTGAACAAGTAAAAAATTGGTAGGTCTATATGTTACTTGAAATTTCGATAAAAAACTTTGCCATTATTGAGGCTATTTCCCTTAATTTTGAAAAGGGGATGACTGTCCTGACTGGTGAAACGGGTGCAGGGAAGTCGATTATCATTGATGCCATGAATATGATGTTGGGAGCTCGTGCGACGACAGATGTTATTCGTCATGGTGCGCCAAAGGCAGAGATAGAGGGGCTTTTCTCAGTTGAGAATAGTCGCCTTTTACAGGAAATTTTTGATGAGCAAGGTTTGGAATTGGGTGATGAAATCATCATCCGTCGGGAAATCTTGCAAAATGGTAGGAGTATCAGCCGTGTGAATGGCCAGATGGTCAATCTGTCTGTTTTGCGTGCTATTGGGCAACATCTGGTGGATATACATGGTCAGCATGACCAAGAAGAGTTAATGCGTCCCCAACTGCATATCCAGATGTTGGATGAATTTGGCGATGCAGCTTTTTGGGCCTTGAAAGAAACCTATCAAACGAGTTTTGATGCCTATCGAAAAATGCGCAAGCAGGTTCTGGAAGTCAAGAAAAACCAACAGGAACACAAGGCACGTATTGAAATGTTGGAATTTCAAATGGCAGAGATTGAGGCAGCAAACTTACATGCTGGAGAAGATCTGGCTCTCAATCAAGAGCGAGAGAAACTCCTCAACCATAAAAATATTGCGGATACACTGACCAATGCCTACAGCATGTTGGACAATGACGATTTTTCAAGTCTGGCCAATGTTCGTTCGGCCATGAATGACATGGAAAGTGTTGAAGAGTACGACCCGGAATATCGTGAAATTTCAAGCTCACTATCTGAGACCTACTATGTCTTAGAAGACATTAGCAAACGTCTGGAAGCTATTATTGAGGACCTTGATTTTGACGGCAATCGTCTTATGCAGGTCGAGAATCGCTTGGATCTCCTTCATACCATTACCCGTAAGTATGGTGGGACTGTAGACGATGTCTTGCTTTATTTTGCCAAAATTACAGAAGAATACAATCTCCTGACAGGCAATAATCTTTCTTCTGAAGACATGGAAGCAGAGCTCAAGAAATTAGAAGTCAATCTTGTTGATTTGGCAGGTCAGCTTGCATCTGCTCGTCATGATTTGGCCCAGCAGCTAGAAGCAGAGATTAAACAAGAACTGCAAGACCTCTATATGGAAAAAACCCAGTTTCAGGTTCGTTTTAGCAAGGGAAAATTCAGTCGTGAGGGAAATGAAATGGTCGAGTTTTACATTTCAACCAACCCTGGCGAAGACTTTAAACCCTTGGTTAAGGTTGCGTCTGGTGGGGAATTATCCCGTCTCATGCTAGCCATTAAGTCTGCCTTTTCACGTAAAGAAGGCAAGACCAGCATAGTCTTTGATGAGGTGGATACAGGAGTTTCAGGCCGTGTAGCTCAGGCTATTGCACAGAAGATTCACAAGATTGGCCAGCATGGTCAGGTTCTGGCTATTTCCCATTTGCCACAAGTGATTGCGATTGCGGATTATCAATTCTTTATTGAGAAGATTAGCAATGACCATTCAACAGTTTCGACTGTTCGTCTTTTGACGGTTGAAGAGCGAGTGGAAGAAGTTGCTAAGATGTTGGCAGGTGATGATGTGACGGAAGCAGCCCTGACGCAAGCCAGAGAATTGTTGAGAAACAGGGAGAAATAAGATGACAGACTATTATGTAATTGGAGATGTTCATGGAAAAGCTGGGATGCTAGAAGACCTTCTCAAAACCTGGGATGGTCAGACCCAGTTGCTCTTTCTAGGGGACTTGATTGATCGTGGTGAAGATAGTCGCCGTGTCCTTGAAATGGTCAAGGACTTGGTTGACAATCAAGGGGCTATCTGTTTGTCAGGAAATCACGAGTATATGTTTTTGACTTGGCTAGATGACCCAGAAGAAAGCTATGACCACTATCGTCGCAATGGTGGAGATACAACCATTAACTCTATCCTAGGTCGTCCCTTGGATGCACCAGTTGATGGGGTTGAAGATGCCAAGCGTGTTGCTACTGAAGCGGCAGATTTGGTCGAATTTATTCGTCAAATGCCATTTGTTGTAGAGACAGATAAGTATATCTTCGTTCACGCAGGTATTGATTTAACTTTGGATGACTGGCATGAAACCACAGATTATAAAAAAGTCTGGCTTAGAAAACCATTCCACGAAGCAGAAAATCATACTGAAAAAATCATTGTCTTTGGGCATACACCAGTTTATGGTTTGCTGAAGCAAGAGCGTGGTACTGCTGAGCTTTGGACTACAGAAGATGGCAAGATTGGGATGGATGGAGGAGCTGTTTATGGTGGTGTCCTTCATGGGATTGTCTTTACAGACCAAGGAATGACAGAACACCACTTTATCGAAAATGACGGCTTTGTCGCTGAAGATTAGTACTCCTAGCAGGGTATGGTCTTGTCAAAATGTCAAAAACAATTTATAATAAATAGATACCCTGAAAGGAAGAGAATCATGAACTTAGAAGAATTGAAAAAACGACAGGAGAAGATCCGTAACTTCTCTATTATCGCCCATATTGATCACGGGAAGTCGACTCTAGCAGACCGCATTTTGGAAAAAACAGAGACAGTTTCAAGTCGTGAAATGCAGGCCCAACTTTTGGATAGTATGGATTTAGAGCGGGAACGTGGGATTACCATTAAGTTGAATGCCATTGAGCTGAATTACACTGCAAAAGATGGGGAAACTTATATTTTTCACTTGATTGATACACCAGGACACGTTGACTTTACCTATGAAGTTTCCCGTTCGCTAGCTGCCTGTGAGGGAGCGATTTTGGTGGTCGATGCTGCCCAAGGGATTGAGGCTCAAACCCTTGCCAACGTTTATCTGGCTTTGGATAATGATTTGGAAATCATGCCAGTCATTAACAAGATTGACCTGCCGGCTGCAGACCCTGAGCGCGTGCGTACTGAGATTGAGGATGTCATTGGTTTGGATGCCAGTGAAGCAGTATTGGCTTCTGCCAAGGCTGGTATCGGTATCGAAGAAATCCTCGAGCAAATTGTAGAAAAAGTACCAGCGCCAACAGGTGATGTGACGGCGTCACTTAAGGCCTTGATTTTCGACTCTGTTTACGATGCCTACCGTGGGGTTATCCTCCAAGTGCGTGTCATGGACGGAGTGGTCAAACCTGGCGATAAGATTCAGCTCATGAGCAATGGCAAGACCTTTGATGTTACGGAAGTCGGTATTTTTACTCCGAAAGCAGTTGGTCGTGATTTCCTTGCGACTGGTGACGTTGGTTATATTGCAGCTTCTATTAAGACGGTTCAGGATACTCGTGTGGGTGATACAGTTACTTTGGCAACCAATCCTGCGGCAGAGCCATTACATGGCTACAAGCAGATGAATCCTATGGTCTTTGCGGGTCTCTACCCAATCGAATCAAACAAGTACAATGACCTGCGTGAAGCGCTTGAAAAATTGCAACTGAATGATGCTAGTCTCCAATTTGAACCAGAAACATCTCAGGCACTTGGATTTGGTTTCCGTTGTGGTTTCCTTGGACTTCTTCATATGGATGTTATCCAAGAACGTTTGGAACGTGAGTTCAACATCGACCTCATCATGACAGCTCCGTCTGTTATCTATAAGGTTAATTTGACTGACGGTGAGTCTATGGATGTGTCCAACCCGTCTGAGTTTCCAGACCCAACCAAGATTGCGACCATTGAGGAGCCTTATGTTAAGGCGCAGATCATGGTACCACAGGAGTTCGTCGGGGCAGTAATGGAATTAGCTCAGCGCAAGCGTGGTGACTTTGTGACTATGGACTATATTGATGATAACCGTGTCAATGTTATCTATCAAATTCCGCTGGCTGAAATCGTCTTCGACTTCTTTGATAAACTCAAATCTTCGACACGTGGTTATGCAAGTTTTGACTACGAATTGTCAGAGTATCGCCCATCTAAGCTGGTGAAAATGGATATCCTTCTCAATGGAGACAAGGTGGATGCCCTCAGTTTTATCGTTCACAAGGACTTTGCCTACGAACGCGGAAAACTCATCGTTGATAAGCTTAAGAAAATCATCCCTCGTCAACAATTTGAGGTGCCAATTCAAGCAGCTATTGGACACAAGATTGTGGCTCGTACTGATATCAAGGCCCTTCGTAAGAACGTACTTGCTAAATGTTATGGTGGTGACGTTTCTCGTAAACGCAAACTCCTTGAAAAACAAAAAGCTGGTAAGAAACGCATGAAAGCCATCGGATCAGTAGAAGTCCCACAAGAAGCCTTCCTCAGCGTCTTGAGTATGGATGAAGAATAAGTTGTCATAATTTCTTTTCCTTGTTCACAGGAAATTTATATAAGAATCAATAGAAAAGCAGGCTTAAATGGTCTGCTTTTTTAGTTTCTAGAACAGAAAAAATGCTGGTAGTATTTGTTTGTGTGTTTATTTTTATATAACAAACTATAAACACAACAAAAATATAAAAAAAGAGACAAAAATCAACAGAAAATTATTGACAACGATTTCATATAGTGTTATACTTATGACATAAAGTTAATGGAAAGAAGGGAAAACCTTATGGGATTAGATCATTTCTTTGACAAAAACCTTGTGTTTTGCTTAGAAGCGAATAATCAAGAACATCTCTTTGATCAGGTTGCAACTTTATTGGAAGAACGAGAAATCGTAACTCCAACCTATCGTGAAGCCTTGATCACGCGTGAAAAGTCATTTCCAACTGGCTTAGATATGGAATTTTTGGGTAAGGATTTGCCGAATGTAGCTATTCCTCACACAGATATTGTTCATAATCTGGCTGAAAAAGTTGTGGTCGTTCGATTAGAGAAACCGGTGACTTTCCACAATATGATTGCGCCGGATAAGGAAGTAGAAGTATCTTTACTCTTCTTTATCATTAATAACTCAAGTTCAAGTCAAACGAATATTCTTGCTCAGTTGATGGACTTCTTCACAGGAAATGGTCATCTTGAAGACCTATCAAAAATTTCTGAACCAGAAGCCCTCTATGCTTATATCGCTGAAGCAATCGCTTAATCTTGTCTATTAAAAATATTAAATCGGAGGAGATCCATATGATTAAAATTCTTGCTGCCTGCGGTGCAGGTGTTAACTCAAGCCACCAAATTAAAAGTGCTCTTGAAGAAGAACTTTCAAACCGTGGTTACGATGTGCACTGTGATGCAGTCATGGTCAAAGACGTTAACGAAGACCTTATCAAAGGTTATGACATCTTCACACCAATTGCTGCGACAGACCTTGGTTTTGACCCAGGTATTCCAGTTATCGAAGCTGGACCAATCTTATTCCGTATCCCAGCTATGAGTGCTCCAGTATATGATAATATTGAAGCAGCCATTAAAGAACACGGGTTAAGCTAATTTTAATTTGTTAACATTCATATAACATAAAAAAGGGAGGAACTGTTATGGATGCAATCTTTGACCTAATCAAAAAGGTTTTCACGCCCGTCTTAGATATGGGTGGACCTGTCATCATGTTAATCATTTTGACAGTATTGGCTTTACTTTTTGGAGTGAAATTCTCCAAAGCGCTTGAAGGTGGTATCAAACTTGCCATCGCTCTTACTGGTATCGGAGCTATCATCGGTATGCTCAATGGTGCTTTCTCAGCATCACTTGCAAAATTCGTTGAAAACACAGGTATCCAATTAAGTATCACTGACGTTGGTTGGGCACCACTTGCTACAATCACTTGGGGATCTGCTTGGACACTATACTTCTTGCTCATCATGTTGATTGTCAACGTAGTGATGCTTGCTATGAAGAAAACCGATACACTTGATGTCGATATCTTCGATATCTGGCACTTGTCTATCACAGGTCTTTTGATTAAATGGTATGCTGATAACAACGGTGTGAGCCAAGGGGTTTCACTCTTGATTGCTACAGCAGCTATCGTCCTTGTCGGTGTGTTGAAAATTATCAACTCTGACTTGATGAAACCTACATTTGATGACCTTCTTAACGCACCAAGTTCATCACCAATGACATCAACTCACATGAACTACATGATGAACCCAGTTATCATGGTTTTGGATAAGATTTTTGAAAAATTCTTCCCAGGTCTTGATAAATACGACTTTGACGCCGCAAAATTGAACAAGAAAATCGGTTTCTGGGGTTCTAAATTCTTTATCGGTTTCATCCTTGGTATCGTTATCGGTATTATGGGAACTCCACATCCAATTGCAGGGGTTGAAGATGCAGATAAATGGCGTCTTGTTATCAGAGGATGGTTGTCTCTTGGTTTGACTGCCGGTGTATCTTTGGAACTCTTCTCACTTATCGGTTCATGGTTCATCGCAGCCGTAGAACCACTTTCACAAGGTATTACAAACGTTGCTACTAAACGTCTTCAAGGACGTAAATTCAACATCGGTCTTGACTGGCCATTCATCGCTGGTCGTGCTGAAATCTGGGCTTGTGCCAACGTACTTGCACCAATTATGTTGATTGAAGCAGTGCTTCTTTCAAAAGTCGGAAATGGTATCTTGCCACTTGCAGGTATCATCGCTATGGGTGTTACTCCAGCTCTCTTGGTTGTAACTCGTGGTAAATTGCTCCGTATGATCATCTTTGGAACACTCTTGTTGCCACTCTTCCTTCTTTCAGGTACACTTATCGCACCATTTGCAACAGAACTTGCTAAAGGTGTAGGTGCCTTCCCAGCAGGTGTGAGTGAAACTCAATTGATTACTCACTCTACTCTTGAAGGACCAATCGAAAAACTTCTTGGTTGGACAATTGGTAACACTACAACTGGTGATATCAAAGCAATCCTTGGTGCTGTAGTCTTCCTTGTATTCTATATCGGTATCTTTGCTTGGTACAGAAAACAAATGATCAAACGTAACGAAGAGTACGCAGCAAAAGCAAAATAATGCGCTCCTATAAAATGTAAGCTCAATGAAAATCAAAGAGCAAACTAGGAAGCTAGCCGCAGGTTGCTCAAAATACAGTTTTGAGGTTGTAGATAAGACTGACGAAGTCAGTGACCATATCTACGGCAAGGTGACGCTGACGAAGTTTGAATTGGATTTTCGCAGAGTGTAAATTGTTGAAACTAGGTTGTCATACCATTAGGAGTGACAGCCTAGTTTTTTATAAACTATCAAGAAATCGGAGAAAATAATGGTAATTGAATTAAAATCAGAACAATTAAGAGTTCAATTTAACAGTTTTGGTGGGGCTCTTTCTTCTATAAAAGATGTTGAGGGACTTGAGTATTTGTGGCAAGGGGATGCTACTTATTGGAGTGGACAAGCTCCTGTTCTCTTTCCTATTTGTGGTTCACTGAGAGAGGATACAGCACTTTATATAGATGATAATGGACAAGAAAGTAAAGGAAAGATTCCTCGTCATGGTTTGGTTCGCAAGAAAGAATTTGAATTAGTTGAACAGACAGATAAGAGTGTAACTTTTGCAATTGAAGACGATGAGAATAGCTATCAAAACTATCCTTATCATTTTCGCCTAGAAATCACTTATAGCCTTACTGGCAAGACAGTACGAACTCAATACAAAATAATTAATAAAGAAACTAGCAAGGTCATGCCTTACTTTATTGGTGGACATCCAGGATTTAATTGTCCTCTACTGGATGATGAAGTCTATGAAGATTATTATCTAGAGTTTGAGAAAGAAGAGACTTGCTCTGTTCCACGCCCTTTCCCAGAAACGGGGATGCTTGACTTTCAAGATAGAAGTCCATGGTTAGAAAATCAAAAAGAATTAGACCTAAGCTATGATCTTTTCAGCACAGATGCAGTGACTTTGGATGAATTGCAATCTCGAACAATTGCCCTTCGTTCCCGTAAACATGATAAGGGATTGAAAGTGCACTTTGCAGAGTTTCCAAACCTCATCATCTGGTCAACTTTGAACAAGGGACCTTTCATTGCCTTTGAACCATGGTCTGGCTTGTCAACATCCCTTGAAGAAGGAGATCATTTAGAAGATAAGAAGAATGTTCGTCTCTTAGAAGCCAATCAGGTTGAAAAATTAGGGTTTGAGATAGAAGTTTTATAAAAAAGTAAAAAATAAATAACAAAAACAAACACAAACTGTTGACTTTTTCAAACAATAGTAGTATATTATGTTTGTGAGGACTAATTGACTGTTTTTTAAAGACAGCCAATACACTGCTGGAATCCAGCATAGAAAAAATAAAAAGGAGTATACAATATGTCTATTGTTATCGGTGCAGATGCTGCAGGTTTGAGATTGAAAGAAGTTGTGAAAGACTTCTTGGAAAAAGAAAACTTCCACGTTGTGGATGTTACAGCTGAAGGTCAAGACTTTGTTGATGTGACTCTCGCTGTTGCTGCAGAAGTAAACAAAGAAGAACAAAACCTTGGTATCGTGATTGATGCTTATGGAGCTGGTCCATTTATGGTCGCAACTAAAATCAAAGGAATGGTTGCTGCAGAAGTATCTGACGAACGTTCAGCTTATATGACTCGTGGTCACAACAACTCTCGTATGATCACTATGGGTGCACAACTTGTTGGTGATGAATTGGCTAAAAACATCGCTAAAGGATTTGTTAACGGTAAATACGATGGTGGTCGTCACCAAATTCGGGTCGACATGTTGAACAAAATGTGCTAATACTCTTCAAAAATCAAGATAATCTGTCGTCAGCTCACTTTAGCTAACCTCAGTTATGCTCGCAGCTCGCTTCCTAAGCTAATCTTGATTTTTCTTGAGTAAGGATAAATGATATTAGATTTATATAATTAATCGGAGGGAATAACTAATGAGAATTGCAATTGGATGTGACCACATCGTAACAGATGAAAAAATGGCGGTTTCAGAATTTTTGAAATCAAAAGGATATGAAGTCATTGACTTTGGTACATATGACCATACACGTACTCACTACCCAATCTTTGGTAAAAAAGTAGGGGAAGCTGTAACTAGTGGTCAAGCTGATCTTGGAGTATGTATCTGTGGTACTGGTGTTGGTATCAACAACGCTGTAAATAAAGTTCCTGGTGTTCGTTCTGCCTTGGTTCGTGATATGACAACAGCCCTTTATGCTAAAGAACAATTGAACGCCAACGTTATCGGTTTTGGTGGTAAGATTACTGGTGAATTGCTCATGTGCGATATCATCGAAGCTTTCATCCATGCTGAATACAAACCATCTGAAGAAAACAAAAAATTGATTGCGAAAATTGAACACGTTGAAAGTCACAATGCTCAACAAACAGACGCAAACTTCTTCACTGAATTCCTTGAAAAATGGGATCGTGGAGAATACCACGACTAAGAGGTGACTTATGATTTTAACAGTCACAATGAACCCATCCATTGATATTTCCTATCCCTTGGAT